>JAKFWB010000427.1 GCA_021732945.1 Porphyrobacter sp. | reverse complement strand
CTTGATCGCGCCGAGTGCATCGAACTCGCTCAACAGCCGCTCGATCGCAACAGCGCATTGATCGGCGGGCACGTCAAACCGGGCGAGCAATAATTCCTGAAGCGCGGTAGGCGTTACCGGTTCGGCCAGAGCGTCTCAGATCACTGTCGCAGTCTTGTTCAGCCCGACATATTGGCCGCTTTCGACATCCAGCATCACGAGGGTATCATCGAGTTTCGCACCAATCCAATTGGGATCACGGTGCCACCGGCTCTCACTCATCATTCTCACCATCTGTGATTGGGCAGGCCCGCCATTGCCGCATGCTCTTCATCGGTCAAGGCAATGTGGCCCCATTGGCGCGAAATGTTCACAATCGGCACCATTGCGGCGATCTCGGCGAAGGTCGCCAGATTGGCGGCTTCGCTGCCAATCGCCCGCGCCACCAAGGCCCGGTGGCGGTGATTGAGCAGCGCCGAGATCGCAGCAATCCCATTGATCCGCTGCACCGCGTTCACCGCCACCTCAGCCTTTTCCAGAGACAGGCAAATGAAGGCACCGATCGCGGCGCTGCGCAAACGCCGTTCGACCGGCGCAACGCTGAATGCGCGGTCAGAGCCGTTGTTTGTGCGCATGAACCAACCACCCGCCAGACCGCTGCCGATCCACCGGTTGCCTTCGCGCCGCAGCACCAGCGTGTCATCGGCCAGCAGACTTGCTCCTGCCTGCATCAACTCGTTGAGCACAGTCGATTTGCCGCCACCTGACGGTGCTATGATGGCGATGGCGCTGTCCGCCCCAGGCATCACCGCCGCCGCAGCGTGCATCACGACATGGCCCGCAATCCAGGCAAGCGCGGGCAGACCATTGGCGATAGCGTTTTCGCTCACCGACGGCGCATCGGCTGCGGCACTGTGCCGTAGCATCAGATGCTTGCCCCTCACCACATGCTGCTCCGCCGGGTTGATCGACCACACCAATTGCGCATCCCGCCACACACATCCAGGCGCGAATGGTGGTGCGTGCCCGAGATCATCGACGGTTACCAGCCAGTCAGGCTTAGCGTCGCCGGGCGCATCCAAGGCTCCGGGCAAGGCGACGGCGCTTTCGATGATACTGTCATAGGCGATCAGTCGAGCCATTGCCGCTGCTATTGTGCGCTGTGGACGACGATAAATGATGTCGCGCAGGGCGGGCGGACCGACGCCTGATGATCGCGCCATGCGATCTCGTTATGGTGCCGCATCGTTTCGTGGTGGCTGACGAACAACATCCTATAGGCTCCGCACTGCGCCAGCGGGCCAATCAGCCCGTGCCTTGAATCCCGCCTATGCGACAAGAACGCCCGCCGGGCCAGAGGCGGCCGCCCGATGAATGGGCTTGACCTTTGCACGCCGCATGCACAACCCCAAAGCATGACCGCGCAGGAAACCAAGCAACAAGGATGGATCGCCATCGTGCGGCGCAAGCTGACGACTATGGCAGCGCAGCCGCCTGCCGTTCTGGCGTTGGTCCCCTTGTGCTGGGTGCTGATTGCCGTCAGCGATATCGTCATCCTCGCCGTTCCGTTTCGCCGGGTGGCGCCGTGGACGGGGCAGGCGATGGGCACAGCGGCGACTGTTCCGGTGGCGACCCCGCACCAGCAGCATCTTGCGCAAACCATCGGTCAAGCCATCGGAATCGCCGCGCGCGCTGCGCCGTTTCGGGCCGATTGCTATCCGCAGGCCCTGACTGCGGTTGCCCTGTGCCGCTGCGTCCGCGTGCCCACCGCCTTGTTTTTCGGCGCGACCTTCAGCACCGATGATAGCGACGCCGAGCTGGAGGCGCACGCCTGGGTGGTCAGCGGCCCGGTGACGATCACGGGCGGCAGGGGCAGTTTCGGGCGATTTCCGGCATTGGCCTGCTTTCTCCGGGTCGGCTAACGCGGCGGCCTTAGCCATGATTGCGGCGTGATCAATCCGCCGCTAGCTGCCGACACACTTTTCGGTCGAACATAGGAAATTTGCGAGTGCTCCAGACCGCCTATGGACTGACCATCGCGTCCGAGCTTCCCCTGCCCGAACTGCCGCTTGCCACCAACAGCAATGGCCCGGCCGATGTCTCAATCCGCTTTGGCAGCTTGCCGGATAGCGATAGCACCGATGGTCAACGCATCGGGCCAATCTCCTGGGTATCAGGCGACAGCCTGACCCTGAACGTGCCGCATATTGCGCGCTATTGTGCCATTGGCGGGTCGACGATCATCATCGATCCCGTCGACGGTATCGATGATGACAGCGTCAGAGTGTTTCTGCTCGGTTCGATGATGGGGGCATTGCTTTTGCAGCGTGGTTTCATGCTGCTGCATGGTTGCGCCGTCGAGGTCGATGGCAAGGCGCTGGTGGCGGTCGGCCCGTCGGGCAGCGGCAAATCGACCCTCACGGAAGGGTTTCGTCGCCGTGGCCATGCCATCCTTGCCGATGATCTGGTGGCAATCAACACTGACGGGGCTGCCCTGCCCGGCATTCCCCGCATCAAGCTGTGGCATGATGTGACCGAACATCTCGCGATTGATCGTACCGCGTTGCCGCGCATCCGCCCCAATCTTGAAAAGTTCGGTTTGCCGGTGGCAGAGGCCATGGCGAAAGGTCCGGTTCCGGTTGCATATGTCTATGCGCTTGGCAGCCATCATGGTGATGATGTCGTTATCAGGCCGCTGGATGGGTTCGCCCGTTTCAATCTCCTGCTGGAAAACAGCTATCGGCTGCGCTTTGTCAAAGGTCTGGGTCGGCGTCCGCAACATCTGGCGCAGGCGACCAAGCTTGCTGGCCAAATTCGGGCACGGGTCGCAGAACGGCCCAACCTTGGCTTTACGCTCGAACCGCTAATCGATGCACTGCTGGCCGATGCTCGTGCCTGAGGCGGCGACCGGCGGCACCTACTGGCTCGCCTCTTACCCGAAATCGGGCAACACCTGGTTCCGCACCGTCCTTGCCAATTACCAGCGGGTCGAGGATGAGCCGGTCAACATCAATGCGCTCCATACCGGCGGCATCGCCAGTGCGCGCGCGATGATTGACGATCTGCTCGGCCTTGAAACCGGCGATCTGGACCCTGACGAGATCGACCAGCTGCGCCCCTTGGCGCATGACTGGCGAGACAAGCCGGGGGAGGCTATCTACCAGAAAACCCATGACACCTACCGCATCAACAGCGATGGCACGCCGCTGCTGGGATCGCGGCAAACGCGCGGGGCGCTCTACTTTATCCGCAACCCGCTCGATGTTGCGATCAGCTATGCCCACCACAATGGCACCGGCATCGACAAGGCGATTGAGTCGATGGGGCGCGAAAATCACGGCCTCAACCGCTCGAAAAAATCCATCTACCGGCAGGTTCGCCAGCATATGGGCACCTGGTCGCAGCATGTGTTGAGCTGGGTCGATGCCCCGACGCTCAACCTGCTGGTATTGCGGTATGAGGATATGCATGCCGATGGATGGCATCAGTTCGGGCAGGCGATCACCCATCTCGGCCTGTCGCTGGACGACGAGCGATTGGACCGCGCCCTGCGCTTCAGCGCGTTCGACGTGCTCAAGCATCAGGAAGCCGAGGCCGGCTTTATTGAGCGCCCGGGCGGCATGAAAGGCTTTTTCCGCAATGGGAAAGCCGGCGATTGGCGCAGCCAGCTCTCCGATGCTCAGATCGCTCAGATCATCGCGGATCATGGCGCAGTGATGCTGCGCTTCGGCTATCTCGATATGGCAGGCAATCCGCTATAGCCTGAGCGCCGAGGACGACGAAGCGGCAATGGCTTGGATTGGCGGCCCGCCGATGATAGCGCCGTGCCATGATCAACGCTTGCGACGACCACTGCCCGAACCGCAACGCGCCGGGGCAGTGCCTCCCATGAAGCTGAGTGAGGCCGACATCGCCGCGATTGCCCGGCAGGTGGAGGCACTTCCTACCGAGCGGCGCCGTGACCGCGAAGGAGTGGATGGCGCGCGTGATCGGCCCCTGTCCTACGCCGCCTTGTTCGCGCAGCTGCGCCAGCGGGCTGTGGGTCGGTGATGCTGGTGGATGGACTTGGATGGATCGTGCTGCTGCTGGTTGGTGGCGCGCTGGCGCTGGGATTTCGCCAGCAGTTCACCAGCCTGTCGCCGCGCGAACGGGTGTTGGAACGACTTGGCCTGACCCCGCAGTGGAAATTCTTCGGCCAGCAAGCTATCGATCGCCGCGATTGGGCATTTGAGGATTTGCACTTGCTGGTGCGCCATGGTGGCGCGACCGTGGGGCCGTGGCAGCAGGTGCCCCTCAGGTCACCGCGCGGCTGGCGCGCCATGCTATGGTGGCCCCAGTCGCAGCTTGGCGGCATGGTGGGCGAGGCTATGGAGAAGCTGGCGGTGGCCGAAGAACGGCGGCCGCTGCATCTGATCCCCGATTGCGTCCCCTACCTGATGGTGCTGCGCGCCGCGCTTGATGCGGTTGCCCCGCAGGAAGGTCAGGCGATCCAGTTTGCCGTGGCCAGCTGCACGGGCCACCGCCGCCCGCGCACCATGACCTTGCGATTCCTGTCGGCGTGGCATCAGCCTTGATCGACGCGCTGGTCATTACTCCTGCGACGATGCTGTCATTGTCCTGCGTCATGCTGGGCATTTGGGCGGTCGCGGTGGGCGCACGTGACTGGACAGGGCGATGGCAATGGCGCGGCGATGGCCCACTGGGCTGGCCGCTCCACCGGCTATCGGGGGGGCGGTTGCGGCAGAGTAGCCTTGCCGCGTCGCTTTTCGCACCTCAGGGGGTCGGAGCGCTGGGGCTGGTGCGTGTGGCGGCAGGCACGGCGCTGATCGTGCAGCCGCAGGCCTGGGCACTGCCGGTGGCCCTCCTGCTATTGATCACCGTGCAATTGCTGCGATCGCCGCGGCTCCCTGCGGATGGGGGTGAGAAATTGGCTCAAGCGGTGGCGGCGGGCGGGGTGATGCTGTGGATCGGGATCGACGCCGATAGCCGCCCATGGCTGCTGGCAGGGACCGTGTGGACCGGCGGCCAATTGGTCATCGCCTATTTCGGTGCCGGGCTCAGCAAGTTGCTGCTGCGGCGCTGGCGCAATGGCGAGGCACCCTATGGCGCGCTATCCTCCTTCACCCATGGCCGCGCGCTGACGGCGCGTTTCGTGGCAGATCCTTGGCGGGCGCGGCTGTTCGGCTGGGCGGTGATGCTGCCAGAGCTGTTGTTCCCGCTCGCACTGCTGCTGCCCATCCCATGGCTGGTGGCGGTGCTGCTTGGGTTTTTGTGCTTCCATCTCGCGATTGTCTGGGTGATGGATCTGGTCAGCTACCCCCTTGCCTTCGCCGCAGCCTATCCTTTCGTGGCGTTGCTGAGCATCGAGCTGCGCCAATTGCTGGGTTGGGTTTGAATTGAGGTCCTCCAAGGGCAAAGCACATCGTGATGACAATTCGGGAACTTGCATGGCGGTGGCTGCGCCCGGCGCGTTTGACCCTGGCGACAAGCTCGGCCAAGCAGCGCGCATGAGCTTTGTCCGGACAGCCCTTGCACGGCTCCGCCCCCATGCCGCGCGCTGGCGGGCGCTGGCCAGCCATCCTCGAGCGCGGTCCGAATGGCTGACCCGGCTGCGATACGGCGCAAGGGTGCATCAGGATATCAGCACCAGCTACCCCGATCGCTACCCCCGCCTGTTCGCCGCCGCGCGCGATTTGCTCGCTGATCGGCCCGCACCGCGGATCCTTTCGTTTGGCTGCGCTGCCGGTGAGGAGGTCGTGACGCTGCGATCCTACTTTCCCGACGCGACGCTGATCGGCGCCGAGATCAACCCCGCCCTGCTGCGCGCCTGCCACAAGCTGCCGCCCGATGACGCCCGCGCTTTTATCCCCTCAAGTTCCGAGACG
>JAKFWB010000109.1 GCA_021732945.1 Porphyrobacter sp. | reverse complement strand
GCTGCGCGGTGGCGCGGGCATGAAGGGGCTCAGGCATGAAGCGTCTCCAGTCGGACTCCAATATCGGGGTGAGCTGGGGATAGGCTCGTCACAACGCAGCGATAATCAGGCAATAGTGGAAGATATTGTTCCGATAATCGGTGCAACCTAATTGATCGAGCGGTTAGCCCGCAGCCGGTCCACCGCCAGATCGACAAAGGCCCGAACCTTGGCCGAGGCTCTACGCCCTTCGGGGTGGATAACATGGACGGGCAGGGGCTCTTCTTCGAATTCAGACAGGATCGTCTGCAAGTCGCCATCGATCAGTGCCTGCCCGATCTGATAGGACAGTGGCCGCGCCAGGCCCCAACCGAGCATGGCCGACTTCAGCACCGCGCCGTAGGTGTTGAACGCAAGCCGCGGTGCAATGCGCACCACTGGCTTCCCCTCTCCGCCAAAGCGCCAGTCGAGCGAAGCCCATGATGTCGTGCTGACGATGATCTGATGCTTTGTCAGTTCGGAGGGATGCTTGGGCACCCCGTGCTGTTCGAAATAGCTCGGCGCACCGCACACCGCCCGGCGCACCGCGCCGACGCGGATCGCGCTGAAGCTGGAATCGGGAAGGTCGCCGATGCGGATGCCGACATCGATCCCCTCGTCCACCATATTGGTGACCCGGTCGACAAACAGCGCCCGCACAGTCACGTCGGGGTTCTGATCGCAATACTCGGTCAGGATCGGGGCGATGTAATCCTGCCCGAACAGCACCGATGCGGTCACAGTCAAGACGCCGGTGGGCGTGGCGTATGATCCGCCTGCCGCCGCCTCGGCCTCGGCCACCTCGGCGAGGATGCGGCGGCAATCATCGAAATAGCGGGTGCCCGCTTCGGTGAGCTTCACCGTCCGGGTGGTGCGGGTGAACAGCCGCGCGCCGATCTGGTCTTCGAGTGAGGCCACCGCCCGGGTCACCGCAGGCGGGCTCATGTTCAATTGCCGCGCCGCTTCAGCAAAGCCGCTGGTCTCGGCCACTTTGACAAACACCTGCATCGCATGAAACCGCGACATAATTTCTGCCCCCACCCTGAAATCAGCCCTGATTTAGCTGAGAAATGCATTCAGCGGAATAGTGCCTTGCAACGTTCAGCAGTTCTGATCGCGAGCCGGTGAGCGCATTTGGTGGTTCGCCGGATGGCCCGCCTGTCACCCGCTCTTGCCAAAGGACACGATCATGAAGCTCTATTCTCACCCCATTTCCGGCCACGCCCACCGTGCGCGGCTGTTCCTTTCGCTGATTGGCGCGCCGGTCGAAATCGTCGAAGTCGATCTCGCCAAGGGCGAGCACAAGTCGCCCGAATATCTCGCCAAGAACCGCTTCGGTCAGGTGCCACTGCTGGAGGATGACGGCGCATTCATCGCCGATTCCAATGCCATCATGGTCTATGCCGCCAAGAAGTTCGGCCGCAGCGACTGGCTGCCCGCAGACCCGATCGGCGGCGCCAAGGTGCAGCAGTGGCTCTCGGTCGCGGCTGGCCAGATCGCGTTTGGCCCGGGAGCTGCCCGCCTGATCACTATCTTCAACGCCGGGTTCAATCCCGAGGAAGTGATCGCCCGTGCCCATGCGGTGCTCGCGCTGATCGAGGCTGAGCTCGAAGGCCGCGACTGGATCGCCGCCGACCACGCCACGATCGCCGACCTTGCGCTTTACAGCTACATTGCCAGCGCGCCCGAGGGGAATGTCGACCTGTCCTCCTACGCCAATGTCAATAACTGGCTCTCCCGGATCGAAGCGCTGCCCGGCTTTGTCGCATTCGCCAAGAACGCCGTGGGCCTTCGCGCCTGATCCAACCGCTGCCGGGGCTGCCGCAGGGCGGCCCCGGAGGCTTTTATTCCGGGGGAGACAAGAGATGACACAACCGCTGGCTGGCACACCATCACCATTCCACGAAGGCGAAGTGGCGCTGCAAAAAACTGTCGGCGTGGCCGAGCGGATGGAGGCTTTCGGTCGCCGCGTGATCCGCGATTCCATGCCCGATCAGCACCGCGACTTCTACCGCCAGCTTCCCTTTATCGTGCTCGGCTCGGTCGATCCGGCGGGCGACACCTGGGTAACGCTGCTGAGCGGCCGACCCGGCTTCATGACGAGCCCCGATCCCAAGCAGCTCAATTTCGCATCGCGCCCCGATCCGCAGGACCCGGCAACCGCATCGCTGGCCGATGGCGGCGCAGTCGGCCTGCTTGGCATCGAACTCCATACGCGGCGGCGCAACCGGATGAACGGCACGCTGCTCCAGCAGACCGATGAGGGCTTCGCCATCACGGTCGAACACGCCTTCGGCAATTGCCCGCAATATATCCAGCTGCGCGACTTTACCTTCGTGCGCGAGCCCAATGATTTTGCCGCTGTCCCCGCCGCACAGGCGTTGGACATGGATAGCCGCCAAGCGCGCACGATGATCGACGCCGCCGATACTTTCTTCGTCTCGTCCTATCTCGATGACGCCAACGGCCGCCACGTCGATGCCTCGCATCGCGGCGGCAAGCCCGGCTTTGTGCGGATCAACGCGGATGGCTCGCTCACCATTCCCGACTTTGCCGGGAATCTCCATTTCAACACTTTCGGCAATTTCATGCTCAACCCCAAGGCGGGGCTGGTCTTCCCGGACTTTGAAACCGGCGACATGCTGCACCTGACCGGCGATGCCGAAGTGGTGCTGGAGTCCGACGAGATCGCCGCCTTTCAAGGGGCCGAGCGGCTGTGGGTGTTCCGCCCGCACAAGGTGGTGCTGCGCCCCGCCGCGCTGCCGCTGCGCTTTGCGATGCAGGCTGATGGGATGTCACCCAACAATCTGATGACGGGCGACTGGAGCCAAGCGGCGGACCGGATCGTGGCGGAACAGCTCCGCAATTCCTGGCGTCCGTTCCGGATTGCCCGGATGGTCGATGAGAGCAGCGCCATCCGCTCGTTCCATCTTGAACCGGCTGACGGCAAGGGCATCGTCGCGCACGAAGCGGGCCAGCACCTGCCGATCCGCGTGCGCCCCGATGCCGCCGCCGAGCCTGTGCTGCGCACCTACACGCTCTCAACCGCCCCGTCCGACGGCTTCTACCGCCTCAGCGTCAAGCGGCAGGGGCTCGTCTCGAACCACCTGCATGATGATCTCAGCGTCGGCGACCTGATCGAGGCGCGCGCCCCGGCGGGCGGGTTTGTCATCGACCCGCTCTAAGCCCGCCCCGCCGTGCTGCTGGCCGCCGGCGTCGGGATCACGCCGATGCTGGCGATGCTCCGCAGCATCATCTTCGAAGGGCTGCGCAAACGCCGCATCCGGCCGACCTTCCTGTTCATCGCAGCGCGCTCCCTGGCAGAACGTGCGTTCGATAAGGAGATCGCCGGGCTGGTAGCACAGGCTGGCTGCGCAGTGCGGGTAATCCGGCTGCTTGATGTGACCGAAGGCGCAGTGCCCGGCATCGACTATGACGCCGAGGGACGCATCAGCGCCGACCTGTTCCGTCAGACCCTGCCGTTCGACGCCTATGATTTCTACATGTGCGGCCCGCCGCCCTTCATGCAGGGGCTGTATGACCAATTGAGCGACATTGGCGTGCCCGATGCGCGGATCCACGCCGAGGCCTTCGGTCCAGCCTCGCTCAAGCGCCGCGAACCGAAGGGCGTCGATGCCTTTCCGCCCGTCTCGGACAAGCCGGTGCCGGTGGCCTTTGCGAAGTCGGGCAAGGAGGCCCGTTGGGACGTCGCTTCGGGAAGTCTGCTCGATCTTGCCGAAGCACGCGGTCTGGCGCCCGAATATAGCTGCCGCGGCGGGTCTTGTGGAACCTGCGCGGTCAGGGTGCTGGCCGGCAAGGTGACATACGAAACCCGCCCTTCCGCCAAGGTTGGCACCGATCAGGCGCTGATCTGCTGCGCCGTCCCTGCCGACCCTGAAGCGGGCGGTGGCGACCGGTTGATCCTCGACTTGTGAACTCTGAAAGGAACACGCTACCATGGCCCGTCCCCCGCTCCCCCCCTTCACCGAGGAAACCGCGCGCGAAAAGGTGCGTCTGGCCGAAGATGGCTGGAACAGCCGCGATCCCGCGAAAGTCGCGCTCGCCTATACCGAGGATACCGTTTGGCGGAACCGCGCCGAATTTCCCCGTGGGCGCGCCGAAGCGCGAGCGTTCCTGATCCGCAAATGGACCATGGAGCTCGATTACCGGCTGATCAAAGAACTGTGGGCCTTCATGGATAACCGCATCGCGGTGCGCTATGCCTATGAATACCACGATGACAGCGGCAACTGGTTCCGCGCCTATGGCAACGAGAACTGGGAATTCGTCGAAGATGGTCTGATGCACCGCCGCTTTGCCAGCATCAACGAGCACCCGATCAGTGAGGAGGAGCGCCTGTTCCGCTGGCCGCTCGGCCGCCGCCCCGATGATCATCCCGGCCTTTCGGCCCTTGGGCTTTAGGTGCGGTTATGCCGAGGGAGCTCAGCGCCTCGGCCTTCAAAGCCGCGGTCATCGATGCCGAACATCCCGTCCTCTTAGGTTTCTACTCGGACGGGTGCGGCCCGGGCCAGATGCTGGACCCATGCTCGAAAAGATCGCATCGCGCTTTCGCGGCGGGGCTACGGTAATCAAGGTTGATGCCACTCGCAGCCCCGAATTGGCCGCACTGTCGACGTGCTCGGTGCCGACCATGATCCTGTTTGCCGGGAGCACAATCGCCCGGCGCTTCACGGGCGTTACTGAGGGGCGTGATCTGGTTACGGCGATGCTGGCCAGTCACGACGATTGGTCGGAAAGTGTTCTAGTGAGACCTCTGACGCGGCGCGCCGCGCGCATCGGCGATCTGCTGGCGCGCTTCATCGCGATAGTCGCCGTCGCGCAGCGCGCTGGCGAGCCGGCCTGCGCGGTCGCTGCCGAAGCGCGTGGTGTTCGGGCCCAGAACCTCTTCGTACGCGGCGATCCGGGCCGCCGCTTCTGCGCGCGCGGAGAGCACCGGCGGCACCATGATCGCGCTGGTCAGCACAAAGCCGGCAAAGGCGGCAAGGACGGCATCTGAATGTTTGCGCATTGGGAGGCTCCTGCCTGGTCGGTCTCAGAGACAGGTAATCTCGCAATCGATCCGGCAGAACGGCGAAACGGCGCAGCAGATCATTCCGCATAGTGGAATGTCGGGATCATTCGTCCGGATCATTGCCGCAGGCGCAATGGTTCATTGCAAGATACTGGCATTCTCTTCGGGCGGCGGATCGGTAAACTGATCTCATCAAGCGCCGGACCATCGATGCGTCCGGGCCTGCAAGAACGACGAGGCACCCTAGTCGCAGGAGAATGGTGATGAACGCTTTTTGCCCGATAAGCGGCGAACAGACCGCCGTCCGCCCAAACCCGGCAATGCATGGGGAGGCGATCTGATGGACCTGTGTGTTGATTGCCTCACCCGCGAGAAACCCGACTGGCTTGCGCGCTATCGCATGGGCTCAGCCGCGCTCCTGCTCTACGGCGCGAGCGTATTCCTGCTGCCGGACAGCGCCGCCGCATTTGTGCTGCAAGGCCTGTTCTTCCTCGCCGCATTTCCCTGGATCGTATGGCCGCTCTTCGCCGCCGCGCGTCGGACCAACCCTTGACACATCACCCGCGAGCGGCCGCCACCGCTGTCTCAATGGCCTTCTGCAACTGGTCGGTCGCCAAAGACCGGCGGTGGACCGAAGTTTTCTTGCGGCTGTCTCGAAGGCGTGAACAGCGTCTCGGCAAAAATATCGGCTTTGCCCGTCTGTAGGCCCTCTGCCGCACCCTCGAAACAAGGGTCAGGACCTAGGTTGTGTTTACATTCAGCGGCAACATTTTAGTGCGGCGACGAGGTTGAGGAAGCCAGCATAGTTTCTGGCGAGTTTGTCGTAGCGGGTGGCTGTGCGGCGGAAGTGTGTGATCTTGCCGAAGAAGCGTTCGATCAGGTTGCGGTCTTTGTAGATTGTGGCGTTAAAGGTGCGCCAACTT
>JAKFWB010000030.1 GCA_021732945.1 Porphyrobacter sp. | reverse complement strand
TCGCGTCCAGCGATACCCAGCCGGGTAAGGTCTATCTGTTCGACAAGGGGACGCGGGAGTTAGAGCCGCTGCTGTCAGTGCGCCGCCTGCTGGATCAGCGCCCGCTCGGCGCGATGCGCCCGGTGTCCTATCCGGCGAGTGATGGGACGATGATCCCGGCCTACCTGACCATGCCGCCCGGTTCCGAAGGGAAGAACCTGCCCGCGGTGGTCTTGCCGCACGGCGGGCCATCAGCGCGCGACGAATGGGGGTTTGACTGGCTGGTGCAGTTCTTCACGGCGCGCGGATATGCAGTGTTGCAGCCCAATTATCGCGGCTCATCCGGCTATGGCGAGGCGTGGTATGGCCGCAATGGTTTCAAATCGTGGGAAGTCGCAATTGGCGACGTCAATGATGCGGGCCGGTGGTTGGTGAGCGAGGGAATCGCGCGGCCCGATCAGCTGGCCATCGCCGGGTGGTCTTACGGGGGCTATGCGGCCTTACAATCGCAAGTGCTCGATCCGGCGCTGTTCAGGGCGGTGGTCGCGATCGCGCCGGTGGCTGATCTGAACTATATCGTCGAAGACGCGCGCGATTACACCAATTATAATGTGGTGCGCGACTTCATCGGCGACGGTCCGCACGTCGCCGCCGGCAGCCCGCGCCGTCATGCGAGCAAATTTGCAGCGCCGGTCGCCCTGTTCCATGGCACGCGCGATCTCAACGTGGCGGTGCGCCACTCGCAAGACATGGAAAAGGCGCTCAAGTCCGCCGGCAAATCGGTGATCTACCGCGAATATCCGGATCTTCAGCATGATCTGGGTGACAGCATGGTGCGGGCCAGCATGTTGCAGGAGATTGGCCAGTTTCTGGATCAGTCGCTCGCGCGTAAGTGATGCGCGCAAGGCACTCGACAAGCCCCGGTGTCACCGCCTAGGGCGGCGGGGATGAATGAAACCCCCTTAAGTCCAGAGCGCTGCACAACCATGGCCGAAGTGCGCGCAGGCGTCGATGCGCTTGACCGCGAGCTGGTGGCATTGTTGGCGACCCGGTTCGGCTACATGCGCGCCGCAGCCCGGATCAAGGATAGCCGCGATGCTGTGCGCGACGAGGCGAGGAAGGCCAGCGTCATAGCCGCCGCCGCTGTAGAAGCCGAGGCGCTCGGCATTCCGGCAGGGGTGGTGGAAGACATGTGGGAACGGCTCGTCGAAGGCTCGATCGCCTACGAGTTTGACCATTGGGACCGGATCAGGGGCTGACCGCCTCTCATCAGCACCAACGAAAAAGGGCGGCCCCGCGAGGCCGCCCTGTTCGTATCCGCCATCGGCAAACCGATCAGCGCGAGTAGAATTCCACTACCAGGTTCGGTTCCATCGTCACCGGATAGGGCACTTCGTCAAGCTTCGGCACGCGGCTGAAGGTGATCTTGTCGTTGCCATCGGGCTTGACGTAATCGGGAATGTCACGCTCGGCGAGGCCCTGGGCTTCGATCACGAGTGCCATTTCCTTGGCCTTGCTGCCGAGGCTGATGATATCGCCCACTTCGACGCGGCGCGAGGCAATGTTGCACTTCACGCCGTTCACATAGATGTGACCATGGCTGACGATCTGGCGCGCGGAGAAAATGGTCGGCGCAAACTTGGCGCGGTAAACCACCATGTCCAGACGCTGTTCGAGCAGGCCGATCAGGTTCTGGCTGGTATCGCCCTTCATGCGCGATGCTTCGGCATAGGTGCGCTTGAACTGCTTTTCGGTGACGTCGCCGTAATAGCCCTTGAGCTTCTGCTTGGCGCGCAGCTGCAAGCCATAATCGCTCATCTTGCCCTTGCGACGCTGGCCGTGCTGGCCGGGGCCATAGGACCGCTTGTTCACCGGGGAATTGGGACGACCCCAGATGTTTTCGCCCATCCGGCGGTCAAGCTTGTACTTGGCGCTTTTGCGCTTCGACATACGTCTTCCTTCAAATTGCTGGACTGCCCCCTGTGGACAGCCATTGAACCCGGCATCGCACCATCAGACCGATATGCCTGATGCGGCCACTGCTTCACCGGGGTGCAGGGCCAATTGCGAAGGCGCGCGCATAGCAGGATGACCGTGAAGGTCAAGCTTCGCGCGCAAAACTGGCCCGGCGCAGCGGCGCGGCTCAGGTCGGGACGTTTAGCTCGCGCCATTCTGCCATCGTGCGGCACACGCGGGTTTTGCGGCGACTTGACGGATCGGCCCGCACGGACTTGCAGATGCGCTTGTCTTCGGCGGCGGCCTCGGGGGCGGCTGCATCTGGGGTAGCAGCTTTGTCGGCAGGCTTTGTTTCAGGCACTGCAACGGTTGCCGGAGCAGGGGTTTCTTGGTCGGCGGCAGCCAATGCCAGCGGCGCGATCAGCAGCGCGGTGCCAAGCGCGATTGTGCGGAGAAACATTGCGCTCTCTTTATCTTAGGGGTGAAGGTGAGGCAGGGCTAACCGCCGCTGTCTTCCCTCTCCAGCGCTGGTCGCACGCCCTGTCGCAAATCTTATGCGCTGTGCCGCCGCCGCTCGGCCACGCCCTTTTCAAAGGCCGGAATGCGCGGCAATGGCGTGGGCGATGGAGCGGCGAGCACATCGAAATGCTTGCCTCGGCCATAGCGGCGCAGCTGCGCAAAGCCCGCTCGGTAGAGGGCGCGCTGGATAGTGGCATTATCCGTCCAGCGGTTGTCGTGCTCGTAGAAAATGCCCAGTACCCGGTTGGCATGGCTGGATGCGAGCAGTTCCTTGATAATCACCGGTTCATGGCCTTCAACATCGATCTTCACGAACAAGGGAAGGTCCGGCGGAAGGAGCGATTCCAGTTCGGCCATGGTGATCAGTTGCACGGTGATCTTCTGGCATTGCGGATTGGCTTCGGCCAGATGATCCTCCAGCGTCGCCTGCCCACTATGCACCGGATTGAGCGTGATGCGGTGTTCGCCCGCCTCGTCTGACAGGCCCGCATTGATCGCCGTGGCCCGCGCGCCAAGACCTGCAAACGCAAGATTGGCGCAGAGCCGTTCGTGGGTGGCAGGCACCGGTTCAAGCGCAACAATCTGCGCGCACGCCGGGTTGCGCGCGGCGATTAGCGAGAACAATCCCTGATTGGCGCCGATATCCAGAAAGCAAAATGGCTGATCAATCCCGGCGATCAGATCGGCGAGATAGGGGCCATAGGTGGCATAGTGGCAATAGGCGTAGGTGCGATCCGACCAGTTGGGCCACATCGCTACGCCATAATAGGTTTGGGCCGGACGCGGCTGCCGCTCCGGGGCAATCCGGCGCAGCGCATTGCCCGCGATCCGATGAAGGTGCCGCGATATCCGCGCCCGCACCACCCGCAGATGCCGCCACAGCAGAAAGTCGCGCGCCATGCGGGCGGTTGCGTGATTCGGCCATTGCGGCGCAGCATAGGCAGGGGCAGGCCTGCCCGCCGATTCCACAATCCGCATTCTCTGCCCCAAAACCTGTCCCCTAACGGGCGATGCCATAGGCGAGGAATGCGGCGGTTTTGCTACGTTTGGGAGCGGTCCGGGTCGCGCTCCAGCGTGGTGAGGATACCGCGCAGGGTGCGCACCTCCAGATGGTTCCAGCCCGGCTTGGTCAGCACCCCGCGCAAGGTGCGGCGCGTGGCTTCGGCGCGCCCTTCTGGAAAGAAGTATTCGCGCGGCTCCAGCATCCGGGTGAGATGCGCGATCAATCCGTCGAGCTCTACCTGAGGCGCGGGCGGCAAAGTCTCTTCAACGGTAGGCTGCACCAGCACCGTATCCCCTCCCGCCAGCGCGCGCGCTGTTCGCGACCATTCATGGGCGATCAGGATCACCGCTTGCGCCAGATTGAGCGAAGCGAATTCAGGGTTGATCGGCACGGTCAGGATATTGCGGGCAAGGGCGACGTCGTCGGTCTCCAGCCCGGAACGTTCAGGGCCGAACAGGATTGCGTGGCGGCCGGGCAGGGTTTGGACCAACCGACCAGCTTCGTCGGGGCCGATCACGGGCTTGGTCACGCCGCGTTTGCGCACTGTTGTCGCGTGGACATGGGCGCAATCGGCGACGGCTTCGGCGGTGGTGGCATAGACTTTGGCATTGGCCAGCACGCTATCCGCGCCTGACGCAGCGGGGCCAGCGGAAGGATTGGGCCAGCCATCGCGCGGGGCAACCAGCCGCAGCTCGGTCAGCCCGAAATTGAGCATCGCGCGCGCCGCCTTGCCGATATTCTCGCCCAATTGCGGGCGCACCAGCACAATCACCGGCTTGTTGAGATCAGCCATTTTTCGGCTATTCTTTCGCGGCTTGCTGGACAGTGCTGGCAAACTCTTCGAAATCGCGCGCTTCGGAGAAATCGCGGTAGACGCTGGCAAAGCGGATATAGGCGACGCTGTCGATCTGGCGCAGGCCTTCCATCACGAGTTCGCCAATATGCGATGATGGCACTTCAGCCTCGCCCGATGTTTCGACCTGCCGCTGAATGCCGGAAATCAGCTGATCGAGGCGTTCCTGATCAATCCCGCGCTTGCGCGAGGCGAGGGCGACCGAGTGTTCAAGCTTTGACCGTTCAAAGGGCTCGCGCCGCCCCTCTCCTCCATTGGCTCCAGATTTCACCACCACCACTTCGCGCAATTGCACGCGTTCGAAGGTGGTGAAACGCGCCCCGCAGGACGAGCACTGGCGACGCCGCCGGATCGAAGCATTATCCTCGGTCGGGCGGCTGTCTTTTACCTGGGTATCATCATGGGCACAAAAGGGGCAGCGCATTCAGAAGCTTACTTCTTGATCCGGTGATACAGCATGAAGCCTGCGCCAGCCACCAGCCCGATTGGCCATGTTACGAAGGGCAGCAGCGCCGCTGCCACCGCACCCACCGCTGCGCCGGTCAGCACAGGAGCGGTCGATGGGTGGTTGACGCCTTCCTTGGCCATGCCGACGACTTCGGTCTTCACATCTTCCACCCAATCGGGGGTCTGGCGCGGCTCTTGGTCCATGGTGCTGTTCTCTCACATGCCGGGATAGACGGGAAAGTCCGCACACAAGGCGCTGACCCGCTGACGGACGCTCTCTTCGATCTGCGCATCGCCTTCGGGGCCATTTTTGGCCAAGCCATCAACCACTTCGGCGATCAACTTGCCAATCGTGCGGAATTCCTCCGGGCCAAAGCCGCGGGTGGTGCCAGCAGGCGTGCCCAGGCGGATGCCGCTGGTGACGAAAGGCGAGCGCGTGTCGAAGGGGATACCGTTCTTGTTGCAGGTCAGCCAGGCGCGATCGAGGCCCTTTTCGGCGTCCTTGCCGGTCACGTCCTTCGCGGTGAGATCGACCAGCATCGAGTGGTTGTCGGTGCCGCCGCTGACGATCCGCAGCCCGTTGTCCTCAAGGCTCGCCGCCAGCGCGCGGGCGTTTTCGACGATGCGGTGAGCGTAGACGGAAAAGGAGGGATCGAGCGCTTCCTTGAAGGCGACCGCCTTGGCCGCCACGATGTGCATCAGCGGGCCGCCCTGCAAGCCGGGGAAGACCGCCATGTTCAAGGGCTTGGAGTACTTCTCGTCATTCCAAAGAATGATGCCCGAGCGTGGACCGCGCAGCGACTTGTGGGTGGTCGAGGTGACGATGTCGCAATGCGGGAAGGGCGAGGGATGCGCGCCGCCCGCAACAAGGCCCGAGATGTGGCTCATATCGCACAGCAAAATCGCGCCGACTTCGTCCGCAATCGCGCGGAAGGCGGGGAAATCCCACAGCCGCGAATAGGCGGTGCCGCCGCAGATGATGATCTTGGGCTTGTGCTCGCGCGCCTTGGCGGCGACCTCGGCCATGTCCACGGTTTCGGTGTCTTTCGAGACTCCGTAGGAGACGGGGTTGAACCACTTGCCGCTCATATTGACCGGCGATCCGTGGGTGAGGTGCCCGCCTGAATTCAGATCGAGCCCCATGAAGGTATCGCCCGGATTGAGCAGCGCAAGAAACACAGCCTGGTTCATCTGCGAGCCCGAGTTGGGCTGAACATTGGCAAAGTTGCAGCCAAACAATTGCTTGGCGCGGTCAATTGCCAGCGTTTCGACCACGTC
>JAKFWB010000207.1 GCA_021732945.1 Porphyrobacter sp. | reverse complement strand
CCGTGGCGCGCCTGTTCGCGCGCAGCCCGCACATCTGCCCGCTCGATCAGGCGCAGCGCCAGCTTCTCGGCCGCTTCCTGATCTGGCGTGTAGAGCGGGTTGGTCATGCCACCGTTCCCACCCTTCCACCTTCCACGAACACGGTGCTGCCGGTCGTATAACTGGAAGCATCGCTCGCCAGCAGGATGGCCGCGCCCACGGCTTCGTCGGCAGCGCCGAACCGCTTGATCGCGTTGCGCTCTGCCAGGCCAAGGCCCTTGTGAATTTCCGCCTCGTGAGCGTCGGGACTCATTGAACCGACGCAAAGCGCATTCACCCGCGTGTGCGGCGCCAGCGCCTTGGCAAGCGAGCGGGTGAGGAAAGCCAGCGCTGCCTTGCTGACGCCGTAGGCAACAGCAGGCGGGATCGGGGTAAAGCCACCGCAGCTTTGCACGGAAATGATCACGCCCTTGCCGTGCGCTTCCATCTCCTGTGCGGTCATCTCGGCCAGACGCCAGGTGGCAAGGACATTCACATCCATCGCCGTCTTCCAAACCTCGTCGGTGTTGGCCCACAACCCGCCATCATGCGCGTAGACCACGCCAGCGGCGGCATTGTTGAAAACAATATGGATCGGCCCGAATGCCTCGCGCGACTTGGTTACAAGGTTTTCAAGATCGGCGCGCTCTCCCGCGTCGGCGGCGACGGCCAGCGCGCGTCCGCCATCCAGCGCGTTGATCTCTTTCGCGATCCGGTCCAGCCGGTCCTGCGAACGGGCCGAGATGGCGACGTTCGCACCCAGTTCGGCAAAGGCCTTGGCCACGTGCTCTCCCACACCGGGGCCAACGCCGGTGAGAATGGCCGTGCGCCTGTCGAGGCGGAATCGATCCAGCACGCTCATTGTGGTTTGCCCAGAAGGTTGCCGAAGCGGTCGTAATAATCGGCCATCCGCTCGCGCACCTCGGCCACGTCGATGCCGTATTGCTCCGGCGAATGTTTGTGCTTGCCCATCCGTTTGGCAGCCGGATTATCGGCCAGAAAGTGGTCGATACGGCGCGAGTGCTCTTCGGAAAAAGTCAGGTCATACTTGTCGTAGATGCGCCTGATCGTCGCCTTGGGGTCGGCCACAACGTCCTTGTGTGCCAGGTCGATGATCCGTTCGTCAATCGCCGGATCGGCGCGCGCGGCCAGCGCGCGGTTCATCGCGGCAATCCATGTCTCCACCACGTCGCGCCCGATTGCCGCCTTGTCCTTGTCGCCGCCAAAGGCCGCCAGGAACCCGGCAATGAAGCTGGAGAGGGAAGAGAAAGTCAGCGCCGGATCGCGGTGGGTCCACACCAGCATGGCGCCGGGATAGGCATCCAGCAGAGCCGGAAGATCAAACAGATGCTGCGGCGATTTCAGCGTCCATCGCCCGCGCGGCCCCTTCCACTGAAAATTCTGCAGCAACCGCTTGTGCGAGACATATTGCCCCGGCGCATCGCTGGCGCGCAGCCAGTCTGCATAGTCCGGCACGCCAAGTTCGGCGGGGAAATTGGTGCTGGCGAAGTGATATTGCATGCCATGGTTGCACTCACCCGGCTGGGTGCAGTCGAACCGCTGGATATCAAGCAGTTGCGGCGCATGCTTGAGCCAGTTGTCATACATGGCAGTGACCTGCGCAATACGCGGATCGACATCGAAAGTGGCGGCATCGGTTGGCGGCCAGGGAATGTACCATTCCCATTCGCGCGGAGCCCGCGCCACGGGATCAAGGCACAGCAGATCGTAAGTAATGGTGGTGCCGGTGCGCGGCAGGCCGATCACGATCAGCGGATCGCCCACGTCTTGCTGCGCTATCTCGGGATGATTGCGATCATCCTCGACAAAGCGCAAGCGCGTGGCGAGCTGACCGACGATATTCTGCGTCGCCAAGTGCCGCAGCTGGTCGTTCGGTCCCATCGTCTCGACCGCCGCAACCAGTCTTTTAAAACCCTCGCGCCAACCGGTATCCGGGCCGAAATCCGAAAGACCCGTGGCAGCGCACGCTGCTGCCTCCATCCCTGCAACGGTCAGCGGTTCGCTCATCACTGGTGCTGTTCCATCATCGCCAGCAGATCGGCATAGTGCGGCTGGTGCGACAGCCCCCCGCCTGAGATCGATATGTTCTCACCCGTGATATAGCGGCTCTCTGCCGAAGCGAGGAACGCGACCAGCGCCGCGATATCGTCTGGCGTGCCGAACTCAGGCGTCAGGATATGCCGCTGGATCACCTCCTTGAGGCCCGGCACCGTCGCTTCGAGTGCGGCAGTCAATACAACGCCGGGAGATACGGAATTACAGCGAATGTTCTGCTTGCCGTATTGTGTGGCGACATATTTCGACAAGGTGATGATACCGCCCTTGGATGCGCCATAGGCGACCCTGGCAAGGTCTCCTGCAACACCACTGTTCGATGCGGTGTTGATGATGGAACCACCACCGCGCGCGATCATGTGCGGGATGGCATACTTGCAGCCCAGCAGGTATCCGCGCAGGTTGATATCGATGATCTCGTCCCAGATCTCGATCGGGATATCGACCGGTGTGGTGTCGAGCGGATGCTTGGCCGGATCGGTCATCGCCGCGTTGTTGTGCAGGATGTCCAGACCGCCAAAATGGTCGACAGTGGTCTGCACCATCGCCTCTATCGAAGCAGGGTCGGCAGCATCGAACTGAACCGCCAGCGCAGCATCGCCCAGCGGATCGGCAGCGGCCTTGGCGCTGTCCTCGAACACATCGGCAATGGCGACCTTGCCGCCTTCTGACACGATGCGGCGCGCGACGGCTGATCCGATCCCTCCGCCCCCGCCGGTGACGATGGCAATCTTTCCTTCCAGCCTGCGCATGCGCTTATCCTCCGGTAAATGTCTTGTTGAATTCCACAAAGCCGATCAGGCGAGCCTTGCGATCTGCCTCTACCTGCGGCTGCTTTTCCGCGCCCGGTCCATCGGGAATGATCTGGATCGGCTCCCCCGCCAGCAACCCGGCCAGCGCGTTGTGCGTAACGTCAGCTGGATCGAAGGTGTCTGATGTGTCGAAACCTTCGGGAACCATCCGCAGCAATGTCGGGGTGCGCATGATCGGGGCGGCCACGCCCAGCACATCGATGCCGCGCTCGTGATATTCGGCCCAAAGCGATTCTGCGAAATTTATCTCGAACGCCTTGGTTGCCGAATACATCGCCAGGTTGGGCTGCCCGCCCAGCCCCGCGCCTGACGCCATCACGATGATGCCGCCGCGCCCCTTTCCATCCTTGCCCCGCTCTAGCAACCGCTTGCCAAAGCCGTTGGCGGCATCGATCAGGGTGGTGATATTCATCCTAACCAGCCGGTGCGCATTCTCGGTGCTGTCTTCAAAGAAAGCGGCAAATCCGTCTGCACCGGCGTTGGAGATGTAAAGCCCGACATCGAGGCCTGCAGCGGCGGCGACGATTTTCGAACCAGCATCAGGCTCTGTCAGGTCCTGTGCATAGGCCCGGAATTCAATTCCGTGTTCTTCCGCCAGTTCCTTGCCCAAAGCCTCCAGCGCCTCTTCTCGGCGCGAAACCAGCATCAGGTTGATGCCCATTTCCGCCAGTTGGCGGGCATAACACTCGCCGGTGCCTTCGGAAGCGCCAGCGATCACGGCCCAGGGTCCATAACGCTCGCGGAAGGCATCGGCATCCAGCGGCAGGCGGGGCAGATCGCGCATGTCGTTTCAGTCCTTCTTCATTTCCGCAAGGCGCGCCTTGGCCGCTTCGATCCCTCGCACCAGCGAGGTGCAGTTACCGGCCCCGGCATAGAACAGCATGAAGTGCGGAATCAGCGCCAGTTCCTCGTCTGTGAACTCGTTGTTGCCAAGCGCGCCCATCATCTGGATCTCGATCAGATCCTGCCGCCCCAGCATGGTCGTGGCACCCAGTACCAACAGCCGCTTTTCACGGATGGTCAGCGCTTCGTCCGCCCACAGCTTGCCGAACTGGTTCTCGATAATCTCGCGTGAAAAGCGGTTGTTTTCCTGCCCCTTCATCATCGCGGAAAAGCCGTCTCCATAGACAGCATCGAAAACCTCTAGTCCCTTGTCCCAGGCATGTTCAGTCATGTGTATTTCCTCGATTTGTATGTACCCATTGCTCAATCGAGCGGCTGGCCCTTGCGATATTCCAGGCCAGAGGTGGAATCGGCGTTGTCGCGGATCAATTCGATCATCGGCAGTCGAACACCGAACTTGGCGGCCTCTTCGATCGCGACTTCCAGATCCTTGATCATCAGCCCCTTGAAATAGTTGCGGACGCCGGTCTCCTGCTCATCGCCTGCAGGATCGGGGCGGATTTCCATGGACAGGGCACCTTCAAGGCCGCCACCTGCGTTCGGATCACCAGCCAGCGCCATGCGCAGCTGGTTCAGGTCTACACCGTAGTTGCGGGCGATTACCGCGCCTTCGTACCCTGCCCGGATACAGCCGAAAAACGTGGCGTTGCGCGCGATCTTGGCCGCCATGCCTGTGCCCGCCCCACCCATGTGGATGACCTGTCCGGCAAAGCCATCGAAAATGGGCTTGGCCTTGGCCATGTCCTCTTCGCTGCCGCCCGCAAGACAGATCAGGCCGTTCTCGCCCGACTTGGGCCCGTTGGTTACCCCGCAATCGATCAGCGTCACACCGGCATCGGCGCAGAGCTTTTGCGATGTTTCCAGATCAGACATGGAGATTGTCGACAGCAAGATCACGGTCTGCCCGGGCTTGCCCGCAGCCAGCACGCCATCGGGGCCGGAAAGCACACCGATGGTCTGCTCGCCATTGAGCACCGCGATCAGAACGCAATCGGACGCCGCCGCGAGATCTCTTGGCGTTGCAGACATTGGCGGCGCACCGGGCACCCGCTCTGCTGCTTCTGCGCGGACATCGAAGATTGCCGAAAGTTGGCCAGACCGCTGCAGGCATTGGGCCACGCCTCCGCCAATGCCGCCAAGGCCGATTACACCGCCAGTTTTCATGATATTTCTCCTTGATATGAAGGCGAGACGCCTTGCGTTACCAGCAAGCGTCGCAGCTCAATTTGCACGTCCTCGCCAAGACCGGCATCGGCGAGATAGCGCCCGACGGTCTTGTGTTTGGTTTCGATCTGTTCCCAGGCGCAGGCCAGGTATTCGCGGCGAACCCCGATCAGCGCATCGACCTGTTCCGGGCTGGGCATGAATCCGAAACTGGAACGAAAGCCTTGCTCCAGCAAACCGCTGCGGCGAAGGTTTTCGCCAAAGATGTCTGATTGGGCATAGTCGTTCAGGATCGCCTCGCGTGGGGCTCCCAGCATCTCCAGCAGCACGGCAACGGCAACACCGGTTCGATCCTTGCCGGCAGTGCAGTTGACCATCGCAGGCCTGCCTTCGAGCAGGCACGTGCCAACCGTTTCCCAGTGTGGCGCAAGCGCATCGGGAATCTCGCGATAGGTTTCGCACATGATGTCGATCGCCAGTTGCACATCTTCGCCAAGGCTCAGGCGTTCGCGGCCGTCATGGCCGAACACCCGCAGATCTGCATTCACATCGAGGCCCAGCCAGCGGCAATCCGCATCCTGCCAATCGTGCGGATGGGCTTCGCGCTCGTTCGCGGAACGCAGATCGAAAATGTAACCGATCCCCAGCGATTTCAGCTCCGCCTCATGTGCCGGTGAGAAATTGGCCGGGCCTTCCGCACGGAACAGTGCGCCGCTGCGCACCAGCCCACCCTGTGCCTGCATGCCGCCGAGGTCGCGAAAGTTGAGGAGTGCAAGAGCCATGCTCAATGCCCCGGATAGACGGGTATGGCAGACGCCATCTGCTCGTACATTCCGGCATCGAACCAGACGTGCTCCAGGTAATGGCCGAGGGTCGCGCGCTCATCAGTGTAGGTGTAACGCATCAGGTCTCCCAGCCCACCGCTCCACACAACCGGATGCGCCGCGGGATCGAGCGAGGCCATATATTCCTCGAAATCGCCAAGCTCGCCGTCGACCCGCAGGGCAGCGTGATGGAAGCACATTGCAAAGCTGCCGTCCTGCGGCAGAACTTCGGCGTGCATGGGAGCAAGTCCGGGC
>JAKFWB010000206.1 GCA_021732945.1 Porphyrobacter sp. | reverse complement strand
AGGGCCGACAGCGCGGCATTGGAGCGATAGGTGTTCTGGAACGGCGGCGCAGCGGTCGATTGGTTGCGGTTATTGCCATCGGTGTTGACCAGCGTTCCCGCCGAGTCGTCCAGCCGTACGTTGAGGTTATCTCCCGTGATGGCGACGCTATCACCGTTCACCAACTGCACCCGCGTGCCATCAGGTGCCTGCAAGGTCACGCGCAAATCACCGCGCTGGGCGTGCTCGACATAAACGCCAAGATCGACATCGGCGATCGGGAAGCTGCCCGCGACAGTAAAGTTCCGCACCAATGGCGCGGTGCAGGTCTGCGCGCCGCCAACCGCGCCATCAGTGGTGTTGACGAGTGTCGTCACCGATTGCGCGGCGACCGGGGCAGCCAGCCCGCCCACAAGCAGCGCGGCCAGCAAGCCCAACCCTTGCCGAAGCCTTGCGCCCCATCCCCGCAATTGCCCTAGGTTCTCCATGGGTCTCGCATAGGAAAACAAGGTAAACAAAGGCTTTACCATATCGGGCCGAGACGCGATCATCGCTTACCGCCCCAGCCCGAGGAAGCTGAAGCTGTCAGCGTCAAACGACAGTTTAACCGCCGCAAACACGCCCTTGTTGGTGTTGCGCGCCGCGCCGAAATCGCCGTCGCGGAAACCTTCGATGTTGTAGCCAAGGGTCAGCAGCATCCCTTCAACCGGAACCACGCCGATGGTGGGGCCATAGGCAAAGCTGGTGACGTTATCGTCAAGGTTGCTGCGCACCGTGGCGCTTGCGCCCAGTTCAAACCGCTCGCCGATCCCGATCCGGGCATCGCCCCCCACCAGCACGCTGGTGCCCGAAAACTCGGTGCCTTCGAACTGATCGAAATTGTGCCGCGCGCCCAGGAACAGCGCGAATTCGTGGCGGCGCACTTCGGCCCCGTCCACTTCGCCGCGCGGCGAGTAGTTGGTCGACAGGCTCGCCACCAGGCGGCGCGCGGTCGCATCACCATCCACCACCAGTGCGGTGCGTCCGGCCCCGCCAGCACCGCCCGCTTCGCCCGCCACGCCGCCGGTGATCCGGTCGCTGCGGAACTCCAACCGGCCCAGCATCGCCAGCGGCGAGGCATCAGGGCGGTGGGCGAAAGCAATGCTTGCATCCATGATTTCAGTGGTCGCACCATTGCTGGCCTCGGCGCGCGTCCATGTTCCGCCCGATCCGACGAGGCTACCCTCGCCCAGCTGGCGGATCGCGCCAAAGGTAAAGCCGGTGCGGTCAGCCGTCTCGCCATCGCGCACTTCGCCGCGTGCCGTGATGCTCCAGCGATCCTTGCGCCAGGCTGCGCCAAATGTGGCAGCGGTGAAATCTTCAAACAGCAGGCCGCCGTTCAGCTGACCGCCGCTCGCCACTGGCTGCGCGGGGTTGATCACGCCGCCAGCGTTTGCGACATTGGCCGCCGCGCCGCCAATCGTGCGATTGCCATCAATCGTCGCATCGATCGTCAGTGTCGGGCTGACCTGAAGCGATTGCGACAGGCCAAAGGCGGCAAAGCTGCGAGTGCCAAGTTCGCCAATGGTCTCTTGCCCCAGCGTGGTCACCACTTGTCCGCCGCGCCACGGCGCAACTTCGATCCCGCCGCGCAGTTGGCGCGCGTTGAGGTTTTCGCCATCGGCAATTTCATAGGTGCCAACCAGCCGCACATCCTGCGTTACAGCATAGCGCACGCCCAGCCGGTGGCGCGCGGGCAGATCAAGGCTTTCCGCCTTGCCCAGCGCCACGGCGGTGCCAGCCGACAATTCGAGCCGGTTATCGAACAAGCGCTGCGTCGCGCCCGCTTCCAGCACGGTCGAGGCTGCATTGCCGCCATCGACCAGACGATCATCGAAATGGGTGATGCCAAGGCGCAAATCGGTGCGCTGGCGGGTAAGCACCAACTGGGCCTGCGCAGCGCGGCGGCGCGCGGCGTCGGTCAGGCTGTCATCCTGCCACAGGCTGCCAACCAGGCTCAGTTCCTGGCTCAGCAGCACCCGGCCATCGACACCGATCTTGCGGCGACCGCGTTCGGCAAGGTTCTGCTGGCCGATGCCATAGTCGCTATCGATTTGGCGCGCATAGGCGAGCAGATCGAGCTTGGCGGTCTGGTGCTGGGCTTCGACCAGCCAGCCGGTGGCATCGTCGCCCTCGCGGCGGCTGACGCCGAGTTCGGCGCGGATTTCGGTGTTGTCACCAACCCGGGCGAGCACATCGATCGCGCCCAGATCGGTGCGCTGCGCTTGCCCGTCGGGGCCGTTGAGACCCGCGTCGCTGATCGCGCTCGCCCCGATCCGCACCGCGCCATCCGCGCTGGTCCAGTCGGCGCGCACGCCTGCGTTCCATTCCGCTTCGCCAGCGGCATCAGTTTCAAATTCAATTACAATGAATTGCGGGTTCAAGTTCTCATCACGGCTCAACACCGGTGCGGCGAAGGTGATGGTGCCTGACAGCAGATCTATGTCATAATCGACGAACCGGGTGAGTTCACGCGATGAAACAATAAGTTCAGCCCGGAACCTGTCACGCACTTCAAGCGTCACGCGCTCGCTGTTGGCAAGGATACGGCGGCTGGCAAGGCTGTAGGGGCCGGAAATGCCCTGACCCTGAATTTCCTGACGCTGGAAGCGGCTGGCGATTTCGGCGGCAAAACCCTGTACCTTGACCGCGCCAACCCGCGCCTCGGCCTTCACGCCTGTGGCGGTGCGGTTGTAATTGGCGAGGCGCGTCTGGTTGAAGGCGGTCTGGAAGTCGCCATAGAGCGCATAGAACGTCGAAGTTTCGATCCGGACATACAGATTTTCGCGGCTGGCAGCATCGAAGCGGCGGACCGAGGCATCGCCGAACACGGTGTGATAGGCCTGCGGATCAATCGCGCCTAGCACGCGCTGGTCGTCCCGCTGCTTTGCGCTGTCATAGGCCAGCGTCAGCAGGTATTTGCCCAGCACCCGGCCCTTGGCATAAAGCGCCACGCGTGCATCATCGCCCAGATCGCTTTCGAAATGCCCCGCGCGCTCCATATTGTCGGCGACCGAACGTGCGCCCACCGTGCCTTCAGCGAGGCCGATGATGGTCCATTCAATATCGCCCGGCTCAATCCACGCTTCCAGCTCCTGACGGCGGGTGATGTTGCCATCGTCAAAGGCAAAATCGAGCCGCAGCGAGCCGCTGACCATGGTCGGGGCGAGTTCGATGCGGGCAATGCCTTCGCTGCCTTCCACCATCCAGCGTGCGGCGGTGGGGGCAGTGCCGGTGAGCTGGTTCAGCTGCTGGCGATCAATCTGCTCGGCGCTTTCATAGGGCGCGTTCAGGGTGAAATTGCCCGACAGGCCTTCGCGCAAGGGGCGACCATTGCGATCCAGCACGCGCACGGCGATCACCGGCCGGGTGCGGCCATCGGCGATCAGCTTGGATTGTTCGGGCAGAAACGCGACCTTGGCGGGGACGCGGGTGAAGAACACTTCGCGGGTGAAGCTCTTGGAGACTTCGCCAAAGCTGTTGATCACCCGCGCTTCCAGCGTGGTGCGTTCATTGATCAGCGGCACGCCGCGCCATTGGCTGATGGCAAATTTGCCCTTCTTGGGGTTCTGGACGCCATCAAAGGCGAGCGGATCGACCGGCTTGCCATCGGCGAACAGCTGCACGGTTTGCCCGCGGCGGTGACGGATGGCCACGCGGATCGCAGGCGCGCGCGGGTTGGCATCAAGCGTGGGGGCGATGAAGCCATCCTCGCCATCGCCCAGCGCGATGTAATCGGTGGCGACAGGCGCGGCATCGGGCTTGGGAGCCTCTGCGGTGGCAGGCGCAGGTGCAGCGGCATGCACAGCGGCGGTCTCAGGCACCACGGCGTGGAAATCGGCGACCACCAGGCTGCCGCCCTGCCCGATCGCAAAGCGCGATGAGGCGCGGCCCGCGTTGCGGGTGGAGCGCTGGCAATCGACCATCTTTGCGCCCTGCGGCAGGGTCATCTTCGCCACTTGCACCACGTGAGTGCCGGGCACGACGCCTTCGAAGTGATAGCGTCCATCGGCATCGGTGATGGCAAAGCTGCCATCTTCCAGCATCACACGAACGCCAGCAATTCCAATGCGTTGCTTTTCGTTGAGCGTGCAAGGCCCGGCGGTGATGCGGCCGATGATGGTCATCCGGTCGGCAATGCCCTCGCGGACAAGATCAACCGCCGCGCTCGCCCGCGCCAACCGGCCGAGCGAATCGCTGGCAACAGCATCGTTGAGCGCCCGGCCTGCCGGGGCATCGGGGCGCACGGTCATGGCATAGGTCACCCGCGCCAGCGCGCCGCCCGCCAGATCGCCAAGCGCAATCGTCAGCACCCGGCCATCGGGCGACACGGTAACAGCATCGGGCGCGCGTGCGCCATTGATGCGCACAGTGTCGCGCCGCAGCCGCAGCCACCGCGATGGGGTATCGACGAGCGTCACCGCCCGCTTGACCCGGCTTGGATCAGCATTGCGCACAGTCAGCGTGTAGAAAATCGTATCACCAGGCGCCGCATTGACGCGCGATGCCACCTTGGTGACCGCCAGTTCAAGGCTCGGACGATCCAGCGGAATATCCACTTCAAACGGGATCGGATTGTCGAGCACGAAGGCATCGCCAAAAGATCCCTCGCGGATCACAAAGGGGCGGCCATCGGGGCGAGTCAACCGGGCCAGCACCTCGCGCGGTGCGGCGGAGGGCGCGGTGTAGGGCGTGGGCGGTTCCACCACGAGGCGATATCGGCCAATCGCCGTCAGCGGGAACCAGAACTCGCCAGCGCCCATTGGCACCACGCGGCCATTGCCATCGGTTACCGGGCTTCCGGAGATCAATGTTGATGGCCAGGACGTTACGCCATCCTCGGCAAAAACTGTGGCGGGCGCTCCGGTAACGGCATCGACCAGCGAGACACGCGCGCCATTCACCGCTTCGCCGGTTTCGCTGTCGAACACGACGCCGAACGGGTCGACCAGCACGTCAACATCGGCTTCAACCAGCACGCCGCCGGTTTCGGGATCCGTTACCGCAACGGTGATTTGCGAATCTGCGCCGACGCTGAGGCGGCAATCTTCCAGCACCAGCGGTGGGGGAAGGCGCAGAGTATTGATAACGCCAGCAAATACGCCGCTATCGGGCGCGGTTTCGAACACGGTCATCGTTTCGCGATCACCATCGGCCGAGGTGATGACAACAGTCAGGCTGTCGATCGCGGCAGGATCGCGGTTGGCGGCAAGCGCGCTGATTTCGAAAAACAGGGGTTCGCCGCCGCGCAGCTGGCTGGTGGGCTGTACGCGCGCGGTGGAAACCGCAGTGGCGTTGTTAGCAGTGCTGTTCTGAGCCGCGCTCGCGCTGCCCTGTTGCACCGGGTTCGGGCTGACACTGCAAACCGGATCGCGATAGACCAGTTCAGACCCGCCGCCGGGTGAACGGCGGAACACCTGAATGGTAGGGGGCGGCGACGGAATTGTGCTGACATCGAAGCTGACCGGATTGCTGGTGGTCTGGCGCGGCCGACCATCGACATCCCATCTCGCCTCGGCAATGTTGGTGATCGTGCGCACCAGCGGGCTATTGGTCGTCGTTTGCGCGCTGGCCCCCTCTTGCGGCACGACGAATGGCAGCAGCACCAATGAAAGTGCTGCTGCCAAGCGCCGCAAAGAGGGGGTTACACGCAAAGCTTGCTACCGGTCAGGCTTAGTTGATCTCGACCTGGAAGTAGAGCGAGCGGGTCTGCCCGGCTGCTACGTCACTGAGATCGCCCAAGACCTGGTCTTCACCGGCAGGGCCACTGCCCGCGCTGAAGCTGCCACCGACGACACCGCCGGTGCAGGTTGCGTTGCCATCGACAAAGATGCCGAAGACCGTGTCATAGGTGACGTCGGCTGGCAGATCATCGACCACGTTGACATTGGTCGCAAGGGCAGCGCCGGTCGCGTTCGACACGGTGATGCAATATTCAACCGTCGCGCCGGGGATGGCCTTGGGATTGGTCGCCCCGTTGACCGGGTCGCTGACGATCCGGCTGGTCTTGGCGACAGTCACAAGCGCGCCGGCCACGGT
>JAKFWB010000134.1 GCA_021732945.1 Porphyrobacter sp. | reverse complement strand
GGGCAGCTATGTGAGCTACCTCGAAGGCTGCACCGCGCCGATGCGCGATGAAAACCAGCTCCACGCCGCGGTGGTGGAACTGGTCGCGATGGACGATGCCGAGATCAAGTATTCGACCGTGCAGAACTGGTATCCCGGCAATGCCGAGGGCGTGGGCGGGATCTACAACTTCGTCACCAAGCGCGCGCTGTGCCAGGGGGACCGCTCCAAGGTCAGCTGGACGCAGGTGGAAACCGGCTCGGCGGTGACGTGGAAATATCCCTCCTGCGTGCTGAATGGCGAGGATAGCGTGGGCGAGTTCTACTCGGTTGCGGTGACCAACAATTTCCAGCAGGCCGACACCGGCACCAAGATGATCCACAACGGCAAGAACAGCCGCTCGACGATCATCTCCAAGGGCATTTCGGCGGGCAAATCATCGAACACTTATCGCGGCCTCGTCCGCGTCGGCCCGACCGCCAGCGGCGTGCGCAACTTCACCCAGTGCGACAGCCTGCTATTGGGCGATCAATGCGGCGCGCACACCGTGCCCTATATCGAGGTCAGGAACCCCAGCGCGCAGATCGAGCACGAAGCGACCACCTCGAAGATCAGCGACGAACAGCTGTTCTACGCAATGCAGCGCGGGCTGGGCGAAGAGGAAGCCGTGGCGCTGATCGTCAACGGCTTTGCCAAGGACGTGCTGAAAGAGCTGCCGATGGAGTTCGCGGTCGAAGCGCAGAAGCTGCTGGCGATTTCGCTTGAGGGGAGCGTGGGGTGAGCTTGGATTACTACCTGGTTGTACCCAGCGAGAAATGGCCGACATTCGATCAGGTGCAAGCCGCGCTCGATCAGGATTGCTTGGCAATCACGGCGGTACGACCCGAAGGCCTGCCCGGATCAAGCCCGTTCTCCGTCAGCACTTCTAACGAAGCCTTTGTTTTCGTGAGCGGAGAAATGGAAGTCCACGCGGGGGGCTCGGTTGGCTCACTGGGTGAGGATGACTTTCAAATCATCGAGGACTCATGGGGCCCCGACCATGCGAATGAAACAGTCGATTTCATGCTGAAAGTGGAAATGCCGGCCAAGATTGGCGACAGAATCTGCCATGTTGGCTGGTGCAATCCGGCGGACGGCTTTCAAGTATGGTGGGATGTTTGGCACTCATTCGTAAGACATTTTGATGCAGTCTTGTTCGACCCGCAGGCCGGTGAGGCCAGTGTTCTTGATCCGCACACTGGGAAGATTCTGACAAAACCAGATCCCGTATCCGGCGGTAGCGATTCAGAAGCGAGCATCCCGGAACCAAGTGCTACGCCAAGAGGCGAAGCAATGAGAGCTGTGCCTACCTTGTCCGAGCGCCTGCGCAAACTGCTTGGGATGCAAGCATGACCACCCGTAAAACCCTCGCCCTCAACCCCGAGGCCGCCGCCGCCGAAGCCCCTGCGCTCAAGAAGAAGGGTCGCGGGTGGGAGATTTCGGACAAGCGGCTCGATGCGCTGCACGAACAGGCGCGCGAGATGCGGCGGCATTCGTCGGACGCGCACAAGGCGCTGGCCGAGAAGTTCACCAAGGCTGATCTGGGCCGCTACACCTTCAAACGCCACGCCGTGGTCGGCAGCGCGATTGTCGATTTCAACTGCCACAACCTCGGGCTCGCGCTCGCAATTGACGAGGAGGGGCAGAACGATGCCCTCGCCAAACGCCGCGACAAGAGCCTCGAAAGCGTCGGCATCCGGGTGATGCGGATCGCGGCGACCGATATACTCGAAGATATCGACGCCGTGCTGCAACGCCTCACCGCCACCATGCGTGACCGGATCACCGAACGCAAAGCCGCCGCCCGCGCGCACAAGGCGGCGAACCCGAACCAGAGCTACGACCGCCCGAAACCGCGCACCAATGCTCAGGGCGACACCCCAACCCGCAACCCCAAGCCCCGGAGCCGCATGTGATCATTGCCGCCCTCATCGCCCCCATCCTCGCCCTGCAATCTACCGGCGAGGCTGTGATCGCCATCAAGAACGACAATCCTGAAACCTGGACGGTCGAATATCCGCGCCTGATCCAGCCGCAGGTGGCCGATTACCGGCGCTGCCTCGCCGTCACCAACCGGCGCATCGCAGGCAAGGCCGATTTCGAAACGCAACACGCTGGTGATGTGACACGTTGCGTGCAGGTTCGCGACCTTGCGATCACGCAATCCAATGCGATGCTCGCCGGGGCCAAAACCACGATGAGCCCTGAGGAGGTCGACCGCCTGTTCGACAATATCGGGAAAATCCACGTCGCGCGCGGGCGCGATCTCGATCAGCAGTTCACCTCGCGCCTCGCCGGGGCCGCCTCTGCGATTGACGCCTATGAGGCCGAGCGGCCCAAGGGGTTGGTGATCGAATTGCGCGACGCGAGCGTGGTCAAGGCCCGCACCGACGCCACCGCTGCTGCTGCCGCGCAGAAGGACAAGGGCGGATAGTAGATGCTGACCACCAGCAGCCCTGCCATCCATGACGATCCCGTCCGTCTGACGCCCGACGCGCCCGAGATGCGCGTGTCCTTTGCATCAGGGGTAGACCAGGCCGATGCGCTTGCCCGCGCGCTGGATATTCTGGCCCGGGAAGGGGTTGTCGTGCTCGACCATCTGGTCGACCCTTCCGTGCTGGAGGAATGCCGAGAGCACATCGTCACGCGCTATCCCGACCACGCCTCGCCAGACCCCGAACGTTACCTGGGTTCCTATCCCGGACGGCACACCGCCCCGCTGGTGATTGACGATGTGCTGGCGCGGCGTGAGGTCTTCATGCCCGATGTCATCGCGCAGATGGCCGCGGCGATGCTCGGGCCGGAACGCATCCTTGAATCCTTCGGCCTGCTGGTGTCGCGCCCCGGCTCTCCCAATCAGGGCCGCCACCATGACGGGCTGTTGTTTACCGGCACCAATCTTGACCGCATCCTGCCCTGCTTTGCGCTGTCGCTGGCGATCCCGCTGGTGCCGCTCGACGAGGTCAGCGGGACGACCGCCTTCTGGCGCCGTTCACACCGTAAGCCAGACGGGGATGGGCCGCCGGATTTCGCCCCCGCTCTGGAGCCGGGATCGGCGCTGCTGTGGGATTTCCGAACCCACCACAGCGGGCGCGGCAATAATGGCACAGCGCCGCGCCCCATCTTGTTTTCCGTGCACAGCCGCGACTGGTGGCAGGAACCCCGCACGGTCAGGGCCACGAAGTATCAGAAACTGCTTGTCTCGCGCCGAGTGTACGAGCGCCTGGACCAACCGATGCGTGTGCTTTTGTGCCGCGCTGATATCATCGAATGAACCGGAACCCCGCCATGTTGATTATCGACAACCTCCACACCAGCGTCGGCGACAAGCCGATCCTCAAGGGCCTCAGCCTCACTGTTCCTGCGGGCGAGATCCATGCGATCATGGGCCCCAATGGCGCGGGCAAGTCGACGTTGTCGAATGTGCTCGGCGGCAAGCCAGGGTACGAAGTGACCGGCGGCAGCGTGAGCTTTCGGGGCGAGGATCTGCTGGCGCTCGATCCGCACGAGCGCGCCGCCAAGGGCCTGTTCCTCGGTTTTCAATACCCGGTCGAAATTCCCGGCGTCTCCAACGTGCAATTCCTGCGCGAGGCCCTGAACGCGCAGCGCCGCCAGCGCGGCGAAGACCCCCTGAGCGGCGGCGAGTTCTTGAAGCTCGCCAAAGAGAAAGCCGCTCTGCTTCAGATGGACATGGACATGCTCAAGCGGCAGGTGAATGTCGGCTTCTCCGGGGGCGAGAAGAAGCGCGCCGAGATGGTGCAGATGGGCATCCTCGACCCCACTTTCGCGGTGCTGGACGAAACCGACTCTGGCCTTGATATCGATGCGCTGCGGATCGTGGGCGCTGGGATCAACACGATCATGCGCGCCCCTGACAAAGCCGTGCTGCTCATCACCCACTACCAGCGCCTGCTCGACGTGGTGAAGCCCGACAAGGTGAGCATCCTCGCCGGTGGCCGGATCGTCGAAACCGGCGGCCCTGAACTCGCGCTGCGGCTCGAGGCCGAGGGTTATGACGCGGTGATGGCATGATGGGCGTGCTTATCGCCTCCCTCACGCTTGCCGCAACGCAGCCGGTGGCAGAGCTGCCGGTCGAGAATGAGATCGAAGTGGTCGGCAAGCGACTGCGCAATTGGAGCGGCAGCTGGAAACTGCGCAAGGGCGCACTTGTCTGCAAGACACGGCGGTCTACGGGCGACAAGGCAATCGACGCGATAGGTTGCGACGCGATCCGTGCCTGTCTGACACCGCACATTGCCAAATGGCAGGCGATTAATGACGCTGACGTGCCGCGCGAGCAAGCACAGCAGCAGTTCGATGCGCTGATGCGGAACAACGGCGTTTATGACTGCATTTTCGCAGAGCGCGAAGCACGGATCGCCTCGCTTGTGGTTGAGCGGCGGAGCAAGCGTTCATGACACTCGCAACCCTCCCCACGCGCCGCGACGAGGCGTGGCGTTATGCCGATATGGACGGCGTGGCACGGCTTGGCAGGGAGGCGCTTGACCAGTGGCAGGCGATCGACGTTGCCGCCGGGACAAGCGTGACCCGCTGCCTCGTGGTCGGCAACGATGCGCCCGAACTGCACCGCTTCCGCGTCCAGCTGGCCGAGGGAGCGTCGGCGGCGTTCTTCATCACCAATGCAGGGAGCGATTACACCCGCGTCGAGGTCGAGGTGCGGCTTGCCCGGGGCGCGCATTTCGAATTCGGCGGCGTCACCATCGGCGGGGCGGGCGTCACGCGCGAATTCGTGACGCAGGTCATCCATGCCGAGCCGGAAGCGACCTCCAACCAGACCATCCGCGCGGTCCACTGGGCGGGGGCGACGGGCAATTTCCTCGGGGAAATCAAGGTCGCCCGGCATGCGCAAAAGACCGATGCGGCGCAGGATTTCAAGGCACTGCTGCTGGAGGCGGGTGCGAGCGCCAATGCCGTGCCGCAGCTCGAAATCTTCGCCGATGACGTCAAATGCGCCCACGGCGCAACCGTCGGCGCGCTGGACGAAGCCGCGCGCTTCTACATGATGGCGCGCGGTGTCGACCCGGCAACGGCGCAGCGGCTGCTGGTGCAGGCCTTCATCGGCGATGCTTTCGTCTCGCTCTATGATGCTGGCGAGCATGAGCGGCTGCTCGAAGCGGCGCTGGCGGCGCTGGAAGGGGCGCGGCTGTGAAGACCTCCAATCTTGTGAGTCCCCGCGAAGGCGGGGACCTCCCGCAGCAAAGCGCAACGCCGCCTGAGGCCCCCGCCTTCGCGGGGGCGCACATTGGCGACCTGCGCAGCGACTTCCCCGGCATGGTCACCCATAACGGCAAACCGTGGCACTACCTCGACACTGCCGCCACCGCGCAGAAGCCGCGCGCCGTGATCGACGCCATGGCGCGCGCGCTGGGCGAGGATTACGCCACCGTCCACCGGGGCGTCTATGCCCGCTCGGCCGAGATGACGCTCGCTTACGAGGCGGCGCGGCGGACTGTCGCCCGCTTCATCGGCGGGCATGAGGACGAGCTGATCTTCACGCGCGGCGCAACCGAGGCGATCAACCTGGTCGCCCAGACCTGGGGCTGCGCCAACCTGAAGGCTGGGGACCGCATCCTGCTCTCGCAAGCCGAGCATCATTCGAACATCGTGCCGTGGCAGATGGTGGCGGAGGATACGGGCGTGTTGATCGACGTCTGCCCGCTGACGTCAGACCACCAGATTGACCTTGATGCCGCCGAAGCCATGCTCACCGAGTCGCACAAGCTGGTCGCGCTCGGCCATGTCTCCAACGTCACCGGGGCGCTGCTTGATTCCCCCCGCGCCGCTGCACTGGCGCACCGGGTGGGGGCAAAGCTGCTGCTCGACGGGTGCCAGAGCGCAGCCCACATGCCGGTCGATGTCGCGGCGCTTGCCTGCGATTTCTACGTCTTCTCCGCGCACAAGCTCTATGGCCCCACTGGCATCGGCGCGCTGTGGGCGAAGGCCGACATCCTTGCCGACATGCCCCCCTATCAGGGCGGCGGCGCGATGATTGACCGCGTTACCTTTGAACGCACCACCTACGCCCCGCCGCCGCAGCGGTTTGAGGCCGGGACGCCTGCGATCACCGAGGC
>JAKFWB010000129.1 GCA_021732945.1 Porphyrobacter sp. | reverse complement strand
AGACGAATGGGGCGGCAAGACCGAACGCAAGGACACTGCAGAGTCCCGGGTCGAAACCCAGCGCCTTCTCGCCGAAAACCGCACACTGCACGAAAAGCTTGATGCCATGCAGGACCGCATGATCGTGCTCGAAAAGATCGTCACCGATCGCGGCTATTCGCTGGCCCAGGAAATCGAAGCCCTGCGCGATCAACCGCAGGCCGAACAAGGCGCAGGCGTGCCGCTCGGCCTCGCAAACAAGGAGCGGGTGTGATGGATCCTGTCGATTTCCTCCCCTACCTCGGCTGGATCATCGCCGGAGCTTTTGCGCTGGGCGCGGCCGGGATCCTGACCTCGTTTCAGACCACCCGGATGAAGATCAAGAACGGCTATCCGCTCGAAGGCATGTGGGGCCAGTCGCTGAAGCCCGGATCGGACAAGGATACCGCACACCGCGTGACCCTGCTGACCCAGGAGAATGCCGAACTGCGCGCCGAACTCGGATCGATGAAAGACCGGCTCGCCAATGTCGAACGGATCGTCACCGATGGCGGCTATCACCTCGGCGCTGAAATTGATGCGCTGCGAGACCGGGCGCTGGCGAACCTCAAGGACAAAGGTGCAGCATGATCAGTTCGTGGGCCATCGTCGCGATTATCGCCATCATTGTGTGGGGCGCGGTGCAATACGCCAAGGCCCGCGCCGGGATTATCAGCGATGAGGACGGCAACGAACGGATCGCCCCGCGTGACGACGCCCGCAGCATCGCCGAAATCGAGACCGCACGGCGCGAGGTCACCGAGCTCAAGGAACGGGTGAAGGTGCTCGAACGCATCGTCACCGACAGCAACACCGGCGATGCGCGCGAACAGGCGCGGATTGCGGCTGAAATCGAAGCGTTGCGGGCGCTGCCCGTCGGAAGGAAGGAACCGAGCGAATGATCACGCCCCTTCTCGATCCCACCGTGATTACGGCCACATCGGGCCTGGTCGCGATCATCGTCATCGCCGCAGCGCTACTGCGCGGCTGGCAGGGCTGGCTTGATCTCAAGCGGCAGGAGCTCGATCGCTCCGTGCACCACCCCTCAGCCGGTGACGGCTCCAGCTTTGGCACTGCGCGGATTGAACTTGCCGACCTCAAGGAACGCATCCGCAAGCTGGAAGCCATCGCCAGCGGGGTCGAGCTGTGAGCGGCGCGAGCAGCACCGCCACACAGGCTGGCATCGGGCTTGGCAGCGCCATCGCGGTGGCGATCAGCTGGAGCCTGCACCAGTCAATCCTCTGGGCGATCGTCCATGGCTTCTTCGGCTGGTTCTATGTGATCTACTACGCGGTTACTCGGCCCGGCGGGATCAGCGGGTAACCTTCCCAACCGTTCGTGCTGAGCTTGTCGGAAGCGAAGCTGGGCGTTGCCCAACCATTGTCCTTCTTCTAGTGCGCTGCAACCCAAGAAAAGCGACCCTTCGACAAGCTCAGGGCGAACGGAGTTGAGAGTTGCGCACCCTTTCCGATATTCTCGAAGAGTATGAATTCCTCGAAGGCGATGATCGCTATGGCCTGCTGATCGAACTGGGCCGCCAACTCGAGCCCATGCCCGATGCGCTGAAAACCGATGCGACACTGGTGCGCGGATGTTCGGCGGCGGTGTGGGTCTATCCTGCAAGCGCCGACGTAGGAAAGCTGCATTTCCTCGCCGACAGCAATGCCGCGATCACCAAAGGCATCGTCGCACTGGTGATCGCTGCGGTGCAAGACAAGCCCGCCGCCGAAGTCGCGCAGATGGACGTGATGGGTGCGCTGGCCCCGTTCGATCTCAAGAACCAGCTCTCCAGCAACCGCACCCAGGGCGTGCCCAATATGATCGCGCTGGTGAGGGAGCATGCCGCGCGGATCGCCGCCGCCTAGGCCGTTGGCGGCAGGCAACTTGCGGCGTAGATTGCACGCGGGGGACATTGCGCGAGGCGAGTCGCCCTGTGTGGGGGAGAACCAGCATGCTCACCAATGCCAAACCCGTCTGCTTTGTGCTCGCCGCCGATCTGACCAAGGTCCGCGGTTTCTACACCGACACATTGGGCCTCACGGAAACCGGCGAGGATCCCTTTGCCATCAGCTATGATCTGGCAGGCACCACGCTGCGGCTGACCAAAGTCGAAGGCCACCAGCCCAATCCGCACACCGTGCTCGGCTGGCAGGTTGATGATATCGCCGCGACGATGGATGGGCTGACCGCCAGGGGCGTGACTTTCGCGATCTACGAAGGCTTCGGTCAGGACGCGCGAGGGGTCTGGACCCACCCCGGTTCGGGCACCAAGATTGCGTGGTTCCACGACCCTGAAGGCAACAACCTCAGCCTGACGCAGTTCGGCGGCTAAAGCGGTCTGGAGCCACCCAAGCGGCCCCAAAACCAGTCAGACCGCCGCATCCCGCACCACCGCCAACCCGGCGTCCTTCTGCGCCTTCAGCTCCGCCTTCAGCTTCGCCGGATCGCGCGCGATGACGAAGCCGAAGCTGACCCCGCCTTCCTTGCCGATGGTCGCATGGTGCAGCTTGTGCGCCTGCACCAGCCGCTTGCCATAGCCCTTGCGCGGCACCCACTTCCAGTAGCGTTGGTGCACTAACCCATCATGCACCAGCGTATAGATCACCCCGTAGAGCGTGATCCCCACCGCGAACCACCACAGCCAGTCCCAGTACAGCGAGCCATAGATATACATCGCGGCGTTGATGGTGCCGAACACCACCGCGAACAGATCGTTCTTCTCCAGCACATGATCATGCGGCTCGTGATGGTCGCGGTGCCAGCCCCAGCCCCAGCCATGCATGATGTACTTATGCGCCACCCACGCAAACAGCTCCATCCCGATCAGCGAGGACATGACGGTGAGAAACACTTCGAGCCAGCTCATGCGGGCACCTTTTCAGTCAAATCATTTGTACCCACCCCGGCCCGTTTCGCCGCCGGCAGGCCCCACCATGGCACATCGGGCCGGTGGTGATGTTCCAGATGATAGCCGAAATGGAAACAGGTGGCGAGGCTCGCCAGCGTGCCGAAATCATTGCTGCGGGCATTGTGGCGATCCGCAAAAGGCTGGCCTTCGCGGTGACAATGCGGGCGATAGGTGCCGAAGTAGAACAGTTGCAGCGATGATGCGAGCGCGGGCAGGCCGTAGAGCAGCACGATCTGCACCATCGGAATATCCAGCACCAGCCAGTAAATCCCCACCACGGTGTGCACGAACAGGATCGAGCGCCAGCCGAAATAGCGGCGGAAGAAGGTCCCATACCACCGGCGGAAACTGTCCGGATGATGCTCATCAAAATCGGGATCGCCCGCGCGGCCCGACAGCTTGTGATGGGCGAAATGCGCATCGCGCAGCTGCATCCACGCGAACCCGGCATAGAGCGCCAGCAGCACCGTACCAATCGCGCCGTTCAACCTCGGCTTGCCCGGCACCAGACTGCCATGCATCGCATCATGGCAAACGATGAACACGCCCACCGATAGCCAGCACTGCACCGCCGCCAGCATCAGCGCGAAGGGCCAGTTGGTCCACGAGATTTCGAACACGAACATGCCGTAAGCGTGAATGCCCAGCCAGCTCCCGGCAATCGCCAGCGCCAGTACAAGGCCAATCGCACTCTGATAGGCGCGGGCCGGAAGGCAGACATGCGTGGTCATCTCAGAAGGATACGCGCGGGCAGGCCATGCGGTTGCGTATAGGCCGCCCGCCTTGTGTGGCAATTGCGTTTCGCGCGGCGCTGCATCACCGCACCTCAACACCCTTCCAGAAGGCGATGCGATCCGCGATCTCGGCGGCGGCGGATTTTGGCTCGGGGTAATACCACGCGGCGTCGATATTGGTCGCGCCGTCGACGCTCAGCGAATGGTAGGATGCGATGCCCTTCCACGGGCAGTTGGTGTGGGTGGCGCTGTCGACCAGATAGTCGCTGCGCACATCTTTGCGCGGGAAGTAGTGGTTGCCTTCGACCACCACCGTATCGTCACTCTCGGCGATGACTGCGCCGTTCCAGATTGCCTTGACCATGCGAGCCTTGCCTTTCGAGATTGCGCGCGCCGTTGCTGCGGGCGCTTGCGGCAGTGTCCATGCTTTTATGGGCGGCTGCAAGCGATTGCGTTAAGGTTGGCGCCCTGTTTAGCGCGTGTTGGAGACACAGGTTACACTGTCCAGAGAAGGAAAACCCGCCCCCGCTCGCGGGGTTGGCGGCGGTAGCAAAAGCGGGAGAGGCGGCGCAGATCATGGCCCGAGGCGATAGCGCGGCAGGCGGGCCGTAGGAAATGACTGGTTTGGGTTGCGGGTAGAATGTCGCGAATGGCTAGAGGTGGGTGGTTAGGTGAACGGCAGGTTATAGGGCGGACCGCCGCGTTACTGCCGTTGCCGGCCAATCAAAACGTGGCAGGCAGGTTGGTCGCGAAATGCAACAGTGCACTAGGCCAAATGCTTCCGCTGCGTTGTCTTAGCAATGCAAATACTATGCCCATAGGAAGAGTAAACAGGAGTTGCGCCATGGCTAAACCGTCAGGAGCTGCGCCCAGCCAAATGTGATGTAAGCTGAAAGCGATAGAAGAAATGGCAATAGGCAAGAGCGACGATCTCGGCCAGACCTGTTGTACGCGCTCATAAATTATTCCCCGGAAAAGCAATTCTTCTCCTAAAGGCCCAAATACAAGAAATGCCGCAACGAGAGGAACGCCGCGCGCATAAACGATCCAGTGGCCGGTCATGACCGCGAATGCGGTGCAACCAGCTAGCCAGAGGGTTAGCCAAATTGCAGAAAGGCGGAGGATGCTGCGCGTGTTCTGTGGAGCAAGACTTGGCCAATCAAGCGCTCGTCTGTCGCCAAGAGCGATGTAAAGGCAAAAAATAACCATAAACGAGGGGATTGCTGCCGTTGCCAGCCATGCCAAGGATGGTTGGGCCGACTGCAAAGCCTCGCCGACAAGATGATTGGTTGTGGCCGTGATAACCAAAGACAGCGGTAGCAACAGAGCAACAATTAGTAGAGCGCGCTTGGGCATTGTGTAAACCTACGACAGGTTTTGTCGATCCGCTAGCCGGTTGCGAACGACCACACAGGGGTCGATTCCCGAATGTCAGCTTTTTTCTTGCTGCCCGCGATAACTGCCGTTCGTGTCTCGGCCGTTTGCGTTGCGTAATTGACGGCAGCATAGCAAGAAAAGCCAAACCCCGGATCAAGTCCGGGGTGACGGAGAATTAGGCGGGAAGCAGGGGATCGGGACGCGCGCTAAACCAGCGCCGCCCCTCACTCCGCAGCCGCAGGAAAGAAAAACTCGCGCAGATGCTCGCCGATGCGGGCCGGGCGCAGGGTTTCGGCATCGATGCAGCACCAGCTCGATTGAACTTCGGCCAGCACCTCTTCGCCGCGCTTGATCAGCGTCGAGTAGAACGCGCGCGCGCCATTGAAGCGTTCGAGCACGGTCTGCGCGATCACGTCGTCTTCAAGGAAGGCGGGTTTTCGGTAGGTAATCTCGTGCTTCAGCGCGACCCATGCCTTGGTCGCAATATCCTCAGCCGGGGCGAGGTTGTTCCAATGCGCCAGCACCGCATCCTGCACCCAGTTGAGGTAACGCGCGTTGTTGACGTGCCCCATGAAATCGATATCGGCCGGTTCGACTTTGATCGGGTGGAAGAACGTGGAGGCAGGGGTCAGGGTAATGGGCATGCGGGTAGCCTAGCGCAAGATTGTGACAATCTCTACTCGCATCTGACCGTACAACGCCGCAATCTTGCCACGGCTCGGCAATCGTGATTAGGGAACGGCTCCCTTCCTCCGACCGGACACAGGCAATCATGGCGAGCCGCCCCCGCACCCTCTACGAGAAAATCTGGGACGCGCATGTCGTGGAAACCCGCGATGATGGCACCGCGCTGATCTATATTGATCGCCATCTGGTGCATGAGGTGACGAGCCCGCAGGCGTTTGAGGCGCTGCGCGTTGCGGGGCGCCCGGTGCGGCGGCCGGAACTGACGTTGGCGGTGCCCGATCACAACCTGCCCACCACGGCGCGGCGCGGGCCGGATGGCAAAGTGCTGCCGATCGCAGACCCCGAAAGCGCAGCGCAGCTCACCGCGCTGGAGGTGAACGCGCCCGCCTATGGC
>JAKFWB010000444.1 GCA_021732945.1 Porphyrobacter sp. | reverse complement strand
ACCCTGGTGATGCTGCGGCTAGCCAGCGGCGATCTGTTTGCGCTGGCGGTGGACCGGATCCACAATCACGGCGACATCGTGGTCAAGCCGCTGGCCCCGGCAGTGATGAAATCCGGGCTCTATGCCGGATCAACCTTGCTGGATGATGGCCAGCCGGTGCTGCTGCTGGACATCGCCAATATTGCTGCCGATCACAATCTGGCTTCGGAGACACGCGTGCGGGCGCTGCACCCGGATGATGAACTGGCGTCCACCGCCACAGCAGCGCAAGTGCCGCTGGCGATGCTGTTCACCGATTTTGCCGGACGGCGCTGCGCCCTGCGGCTGGAACTGGTGCAGCGGATCGAAACCGCGCCGGTCAGCGCCATCGACCTATCCGGCCCGCGCCCACGGGTGGTGATCGATGGGATGATCCTCCCCCTGATCGGCCTGCCCGATGCACCGCTGACCCAGCCCCGGGTGCGCTTGCTGCGGCTGAGCGACGGGGCGGGCGATCTGCTCTTTGCCGTGCGCGAGGTGGAAGATGCCGTCGCGCTCTCCACCGACCTCAACCCGGTGCCCGAAGACCCGCTGGCCGAGGCCGTGACGCTGGTGGCCGGAACGCCGGTTACGCTGATCGACGGCCATGCGCTGTTTGCGCGGCACGGCGCGGCCCCGGTCGCCGCCAGCCGCGCGCGCTGCACCCTGCCCGATGACGAATGGGCGCGGACCATCCTCGCCCCGCTGGTCACCTCTGCCGGGTACGAAGTGGTGAACAGCGCAGCGGCCGATCCGCGCACGATCGCGATTGTGTTCGATGAGGTGTTCGAAGTCGCTGAAGCGCTGGGCCGCACGCCCCCCGGCCCGGTCATCCGGCTGCGCGATCATCCCGATGGCAAGAATGGCTCCGCCACAATCTACCGTTATGATCGCGACAGCCTGCTGGCCGCCCTCGCCCGCGCGGCGCGCGGTGATATGAACTTGCAGGCGGGAGCGAAGAGATGAGCGCCGGGATGAATGGCCACCTGCTGGTGATCGCCCAGATCGGCGGGCGGCGCTGCGCCTTCAGCGCGCTTGATGTCAAATCGGTGATCGATATCGGCGCGATCACTCCGATCCCGCGCGCGCCTGTGCATATCACCGGGATTACGGCCTTGCGCAGCCAGGCATTGACCGTGATCGATTGCCGCCTCGCCATTGGCCTCGCCGCGCAGGACTGGCCCAGCGATGATCGCGCCGCCGTGGTCAGCGACGGCGGCCATGCCTATGCCCTGCTGGTCGATGCCATCGAGGACATCACCAGTGCGGCCAGCGATCCAGGGCAAGTGCCCGGCGGTTTCGGACCGGAATGGTCACGCGTGGCCACCGGCATGGTCGAAACCATGATTGGCCCGGCGCTGCTGATCGATCTGCCCGCATTGCTGGCCGGACCAGAGCCGCTGCGGTGCGATGTCGAGACAACAGCTTAATCCAATGCTTACCATCGCACCATTAAGTTGGCGGAACAGAACACGGGAATCGCCATGAAAACCTGCCTTATCGTTGATGATTCACGGGTGATCCGCAGGGTATCGCGGCATATTCTCGAATCGCTCGGCTTTGCTGTGGCGGAGGCGGAAGATGGCCAGCAGGCGCTGGACGCTTGCGCCGCCGGGATGCCCGATGTCGTGCTGCTGGATTGGAACATGCCGGTGATGACCGGGATCGAATTTCTGGTGGCGCTGCGCCAGCGCCCGGGCGGGGACGCGCCCAAGGTGGTGTTCTGCACCACGGAAAACGATGTCGCCCATATCCGCGAAGCCATCGCCGCTGGCGCTGACGAATATGTGATGAAGCCATTTGATCACGAAACCTTGCAGATCAAGCTTCAGCTTGTCGGGTTTGCGTGACCACGCCGCCACCCCGACCGCCTGCCTCTGATTCGCCATCGTCGATCGGACAACAGGCCAGCACCGCCCGCCCCTTTGCGCATCGCGGAGCAGCGTCGGCGATCCGGGTAATGATCGTTGATGATTCGCTGACCGTTCGCACGATCTTCAAGCGGATGGTTGAAAGCGATCCGGCGATGGTTGTCACCGGCACCGCCAGCAGCGCGGAAGGCGCCTTGGCGCAACTGGCCGGGAACCCGGCTGATGTGGTGCTGCTGGATCTGGAAATGCCAGGCATCGGCGGGTTGGAAGCCTTGCCCGCCATCCTCGATACGCCCGCCGCGCCGCGGGTGCTGGTGGTTTCCTCGCTCACCGTCGATGGCGCTGAACACACCCTGCGCGCGCTCGAAATGGGGGCTGCCGATACGCTGCTGAAGCCGCTGCCGGGCGGGTTCAATGATGAATATCGCAGCCAGTTGCTCGGCAAGATGCGGGCGCTCGGGCTGCGCAGCCCCAGCCCGGCAAGCGGCGCGCAACCCCTGGCTGAACCTTCCTTTGTCCGGGCCGTGCGCGCCCAGCGCAGCTGGCGGCCCGATATCATTGCGATTGGCGCGTCCACCGGAGGCATCCACGCACTTGGCCTGCTGCTGCGGCGGCTTTCGGCGGAGTTTGATCGGCCGATCCTGATCACACAGCACCTGCCCCACTCGTTCATTCCGGTGTTCGCGCGGCAGGTCGAAACGGCTTGTGGACGGCCGGCCGATATCGCCGTCGATGGTCTTGTGATCCACCCCGGCAGGGTCGTGATAGCGCCGGGCGATGGCCACCTTGTGATCGAACGCAAGCACGAAGCGCTGGTGGCGCGGATCAGCACGGCACCCAGCCCAAGCGGCTGCGTCCCCTCGGTCGATCCGATGCTCAGCAGCCTGGCGCAGGCTTGCGATGGCCGGGCGCTGGGCGTGATCCTGTCGGGCATGGGCCGCGACGGAGCGATCGGAGCGCAGGCGCTGATCGATAGCGGCGGCGCGGTGTGGGCGCAGGATGCCGAAAGCAGCGCCGTCTGGGGCATGCCCGGCGCGGTCGCCCGCGCGGGCCTCGCCAGCCTGATCACCACGCCCGAGCGGCTCGGCGATGGACTGATGGCGCTGTCACGCGCGCCCGAAGCCATGCTCGGCAGCGGACGGCGATAGGGCGCTATCGTGGACGTCAGCGAAGCCTCGCACCAGATCATCGCCGATCTGCTCGCCGCGCGCACCGGGCAGCACCTTTCGGAAAGCCGCCGCTGGCGCGTCAATTCGGCGCTGTCGGGGATCTTCCGCGAGCTGGGGATCAGCAATGTCGACCAGCTCGTCTGCCTGCTCGCCATGCCGCCCGCCAGCCTTGGGGGCCGCGATCTGGCGCAAGACGTGGTCGAGGCGCTGCTGAACAACGAAACCTATTTCTTCCGCGACAAGCCGACCTTTGATCAGCTTCCCGCCGACATCCTGCCCGAACTGGCCGGGCGGCGGCGCCAGTCCCGGCGGCTATCGATCTGGTCAGCCGGGTGCTCGACCGGGCAGGAGGTCTATTCGCTCGCGATGCTGTTCGCCGATCAGGCGGAGCGCTGGCAGGGGTGGTCAATCGATATCCTCGGCACCGATGTCTCGCACCGCGCGATCGACACTGCGCGCAGCGGGCTCTACAGCCAGTTCGAAGTGCAGCGCGGGTTGGGCGTTACCCAGATGCTGCGGCATTTTGATGAGACCTCAGGCGGCTGGCAAATCCGCGAAGGCGCGCGGGCAATGGTGCGCTTTCGTCAGCATAATATCCTCAGCGCCCATCCGGGCCGCGTGCCGTTTGATCTTGTGCTTTGCCGCAACGTGCTGCTCTACTTCGATCAGGCCACCCGCAGCGAAGCCTTCGCCCGCTTGTCGAACGCGGTGATTGGCGATGGTTTTCTGATGCTGGGCGCAGGCGAAACCGTGGTGGGACAGACCGAACGCTTCGTGCCGACCTCGCGCCGTGCGAGCTTTTTCGAGCCCTTGCCGTCAAACATCATCTCTTCGCAACGCCATTCGGCCTGAACCTTTGATTTACTGTTCTTTAGTCAAACCTGCCTAACCCCAGAACGAAGTCTGCCGCGCCAATGCCGCCTGCTTCAAGGGAAACCACTATCGTGTTCGCGGCGAAGCCCCCCTTGCATATGACCCCGTTCGGGCTGGTGGTGATCCCGTTTGCCGTCGTGAGCGTGGCCACTGCGGCCTTCGTGCTCGTAATCAGTTCGCTGGATCGCATCGCGATTGTTGCCCCGGGCGCGCTCGCGATTGCCGCCATCCTGCTCTATGTCGCTGTGCTGTTTGTGCTTGGGCGCAGCGGTGTCAAATCGGTCCGCGCATTGGAAGCGCGCGGCGTCACCGACAGCCTGACCAGCTTGCCCAATCGCCACGCGCTTCACGCCGACATCGAATTTCACGCCGAAAGCGACAGCGAAGTGGCGCTGGCGATCATCGATCTCGACAGCTTCAAGCAGGTCAATGACCACTATGGCCACGCGGTCGGCGATCAATTGATCGAAGTCTGCGCCCAGATGATTGGCGACACCTGCGGTGCGGAAGCGCGCTGTTACCGGCTTGGCGGCGATGAATTTGCGGCAGTGATGACTGGCAAGATTGCCGGAACCATTCTGGAAGGAATGTGCCGGTCGCTGCTGGAGCGGATGGCTGCACCGGTTTCCATTGGGCCCAATCTGGTGGCGGTGGGTGCCAGCATCGGCCTGTCGCGCAGCACCGCCAACGCCCGTGTGCCATCGTCCGAAATGCTACGCCGCGCCGATGTCGCGATGTCGATGTCCAAGCGGGGCGGCAAGATGCGCTGTACCTGGTTCAACGAAACCTTCGATCGCCGCCGCGAACGGGTGCGAGCGATTGAGGACGAGATCCGCACCGGGATTGTGGCAGGCGAATTTGCCGTCGCCTATCAACCGCTGGTCGATGCCGAAACCAGCCGCATTGTCGCGGTGGAAGCCCTGCTGCGCTGGAATCGCGGCGACCGAACGGCGCTTGGTCCGAACATCTTCATTCCGGTGGCTGAGGATTCGGGTCTGATCAATCCGCTGGGCCTGTGGGTGCTGCGCCGCGCGGTTGCCGATGCGCTGCGCTGGGGCGATATCGCCCTGTCGGTCAACATCTCCGCCGCGCAGCTGCGCAATCCGGAATTCCCGATCAAGCTGGGCGAAGTGCTGGAAGAAACCGGCTTCCCGCCGCATCGGCTGGAACTGGAAGTGACCGAAACCTGCCTGGTGCTCGATCCGGTGGTGGCTGAACGCGCGCTGGATGTGATCAGAAGCTTCGGCGTGCGCATTGCGCTCGATGACTTCGGCACGGGCTATGCCTCCATCGGCTTCCTGCGCCGCTTCCGGTTCGAAAAGCTGAAGCTTGATCGCTCGCTGATCGAGCTGGCGGGGGTCGACGATGCCAGCCGGGCGATGATGCTGTCCTCGATCGCATTGGCCCGAGCGCTGAATATGGAAGTGGCGGCCGAGGGTGTGGAAACCGCCGAACAGGCCGAACTGGCGCGGCTCGCCGGATGCGACCAGATCCAGGGCTGGCTCTATTACCACGCAATGCCCGCCCATGACATCGACCGACTGCTCGCCGACCAGACCAGCCAAGAGGCGCACGCCAACAAGGGCGAGCAAGCGGCATGAGCGCGATGCAGGAAATTGCTATCAGCCTCGATGCTGACCGGATCGGCAGCGCGGCGGCCGCGCCGCGCCAGACCCAAGGTTGTATCGCGCGACTGCGCGATTGGTTCGATACCCAGCCCATTGGCGGCAAAATCACTCTGTTCTTCGGCTTCAACCTGGCCTTTGCCTTGGCAGCCGGGCTGTTTGTGATCGCCGGTTACCTCGAACTTGGCGCGACCAGCGAACGCATCCGTGCTACCCATGGTCAGGCGCTGATGGCCGAACGCCTGCTTGCCCAATTGGGCGAAGCGCAGCGGCATGCCGATCAACTCGCCAGCGATAATGGCGGCGAGCGCGCCCAATCAGCGCGCGACGCGCTGGATGCGGCAGAGACCACCACCATTGCGCTGGGCGAAGGCCTGCGTGAAACCAACGTGGCAGCCCATAACAGGCTCGCACCGATCCGCGCCGGCGTGGCAGAACTTAGCCGTGAAGTTAACGCCTTTGCCCGCAGCCGCAGCGATCCCGTCCGTCGGCAAGATCAGGCGCTGGCGATTGCCGCCACGAGCGAAGCTGTGCTGGACGCCGGGCGCGAAATGTCATCGATGCTCGGCC
>JAKFWB010000447.1 GCA_021732945.1 Porphyrobacter sp. | reverse complement strand
CTGCAGCACCGCGATCAAGCCGCCGATTCCCTCGGCGTCATTGGCAAAGCAGCCAAGCTGCCGCCCGTCTTCCAACGCCGCGACCAGCTCATGCTTCGCAACGTCCACTCCACAGATGATCTCGTTCACGGTAACCCGGTCGAGAATATCTGGCAGTATCTGCGCGCAAACTACCTCTCGAACCGCGTCTTCGAGACCTACGCAGATATCATCGACGCCGCATGCGACGCGTGGCGCAATCTCATCGCCCTTCCGCAAACCATCACATCAATCGGAACACGCGATTGGGCACACAACGGTCAATCGTGATGTCCGTTGGTATTACCCCTCGCGTTGGGCGGCCTGCCAGTCGATTGCTGCCAAGATCAGCTGTTCGGCCCACACGCTGCTTGACTGGATCAAGAAGGCTGAGGCCGACACCGGCAAGCGTGCCGGCATTTACACCGATGTCGCCGAGAAGCTGAAGGCGCTGGAGCGTGAGAACCGCGAGTAGCGGCAGGCCAACGAGATCCTGCGCAAGGCATCGGCTTATTTTGCCCAGGCGGAGCTCGACCGCCCGTTAAAGCGATGATCGCGTTCATTGACGATCACTGTGGAGCCTATGGGGTAGAGCCGATCTGCAAGGTGCTGTCGATCGCCCCTTCCACTTATTTCGATCACCGGGCCAAGCAAATGGATCCTGCCAGGCTTTCAGCCAGGGTGCGTCGGGACGCGGCGTTGCGGCCAACGATCAACCGCGTCTTCCAAGACAATCTCAAGGTCTACGGCGCCCGCAAGGTGTGGCTCCAGATGAACCGGGAAGGTGTCTCTGTCGCGCGATACACGGTCGAGCGGCTCATGCGTGTCATGGGGCTGCACGGGGTCATTCGCCGAAAGCCGATCAAGACCACGATGCCGGACAAGACCGCCCCTTGCCCGCTCGATCATGTGAACCGCCAGTTCCATGCCCCGGTGCCGAACCGGCTCTGGGTCTCTGACTTCACCTATGTCAGCACCTGGTCGGGCTTCGTCTACGTGGCTTTCGTGATCGATGCCTATGCCCGGCGGATCGTTGGTTGGCGCGTATCACGAACGCCGCATGCGAGCTTTGTGCTCGATGCGCTCGAGCAGGCTTTGCACGAGCGTAGGCCCGTTAGCCGCGGTGGACTGGTGCATCACAGTGATCGCGCCCAATACGTCTCGATCAAGTACTCGGAGCGGCTTGCTGAAGCTGGGATCGAGCCTTCCGTCGGCAGCGTTGGTGACAGTTACGACAATGCCCTCGCCGAGACCATCAACGGGCTTTACAAGGCCGAGGTCATCCATCGGCGCGGGCCTTGGCGATCCTTCAAGGCTGTCGAGTTCGCTACTCTCGAGTGGGTCGACTGGTTCAACCACCGCCGCCTGATGCGACCTATCGGCGATATCACGCCCGCCGAAGCCGAGGAGCGCTACTACGCCATGCTAGACCAGCCAGCTATGGCCGCATAACTTAACCCAAACGGCCTCAGGCAAACCGGGCGCGGTTCACCTCCCTCGGAAGTTCGACATCCCCATGAGAGCGCTTGATCGGTGTCTTGCGGGATCGTGATTTGTGAATTACACTCTTCCGGTGATAACGATCCGGCAGACCGAGACTTTTCGGAAGTGGGAGCGCAAGCTCAAGGACCAGAAGGCCAAGGCTTTGATCGCTGCCCGCATCCTGCGTGTCGCGAACGGGCTGCTCGGCGATGTCTCCCCAGTCGGGGAGGGCGTCAGCGAACTGCGCATCCACTACAGTCCAGGCTACCGGGTCTATTTCCGACGGTCTGGCGAAGAGATCGTTATGCTGCTCTGTGGTGGTGACAAGAGCACGCAGGAGCAGGACATCAAGCAGGCGAAACGCCTCGCCATTGAACAGGAGAATGAGCCATGACAGATAAGCTCACCACCTTCGATCCCGCTGACCTGCTCAAGAGCGACGAGGCGATCGAGGTTTTTCTGGCGGATGCGCTGGAGACCGGCGATGCCGGTCATATCGCGAGCGCACTCGGCGTCGTGGCGCGAGCGAAAGGCATGACGAAGATCGCAAAGGAGACAGGACTCGCCCGCGAGCAGCTTTACAAGTCGCTGAGCGCGACTGGCAATCCGACGCTGGAGACGACGCTTGCCGTGATGAAGGCGATCGGTTTCGAGCTGACGGGCAAGAGGCAGGCGGCGTGACGGCGAGCATCGGACCGACGGAAAAGCCGCCGTTCGTTCTCGCAGCCTGGCGCGAAAAGCTTGCCGCGCTTAGCGCGGAGGACTTCCTGCCATACGGCTTCCCGGATGATCTGTCTGTGCAGCGTGAAGCGTTCGGCGCTGATGAAATGGGACGGTCAGATTGATGAAACACGCGACTGCTGACGCGCGAGACAACATGTCCGCAAACTTACAACGATATCAATATTTTAGTTCCATAACGACAATTATGCGAACCTACATCTGCCACAGCAGCGACACCGGCGCGCCCTGCAGTTTCTCGTCGAATGGCGTTACGCGATCATGGTCGTGCAAGATGAGCCCTCGAACAAACTTGTCGCCTGCCGCCTCCTGAATCTTTCGAAGGCCATTAAGATCCTTGAGCCGCAAGGTCGCAGCGGCCTTCACTTCGATTGCCACGATCCGGCCGCGCTTATCTTCGAGGACGAGATCGACCTCGTCCTGCTCGCGCGTGCGAAAATGCATCACGGTCGCACTTCGGTCGCTCCAGGTCAGGAGCCTGAAGACTTCACTGACGACGAAGTTCTCCAGCAAGGGCCCAAATCGTGTGCGATCTGCCTTGACTGCGTCCATGTCTGTCTCGCGCAATGTGGCGAGCAATCCGCTGTCCAGCAGATGCAGCTTGGGCGACTTGATCAGGCGCGACAGTCGGTTTGTGTACCAGGGTGTCAAAGTCCGCAGCAGGAACAAGCGCTCGAGGACGCTGACATATTTCTGGACGGTTTGGATCGACAGGCCGAGCGCTACGGAAATCGCACGATTGTTGACGAGCTGGCCAGTCTGCTCAGCCACCATCCGCGTCAGCAACGGCAGTTTGGCGAGTTGCTCGAGGTCGGCGATGTCGCGCACGTCACGATCAAGAACCGTCGACAGATAGTCCTCGTGCCAGGCGATGCGGCGGGATGCCGTCGAGCGCTTCAAGGCTTCCGGATATCCGCCCGTGATCACACGCTCAACCAGAGCGTCCCCATAGACGGGCGGTGCTTCCAGAACAGGTCTTTCGCCGGCAAAAAGGCGGTCGATCAACCGACCGGGCGCCTGCTCGATCTCAGCCTGCGCCAGCGGCAACAGCGTGACCGTCGCGATGCGGCCCGCCAGGGAATCGCCAACCTTTGGCAGGGCCATGACATTGGCCGATCCCGTCAGCAGGAAACGACCCGGCCGAGGATCTGTGTCGACGCTTTGCTTGATGGCGAGCAGAAGCTGCGGAACGCGCTGAATCTCGTCGATGACGGCAGCGCCCAGCCCGCGTACGAATGCTACAGGGTCGGTGCGTGCCTGTTCAGCTGTCGCATCATCGTCGAGTGTGAGGTAGGGCCGGTCTTTGGTCACGAAACGGCGCACGAGCGTCGTCTTGCCGGCTTGGCGCGGGCCAATGACCAGCACGACGCGCGTGTCCTCGAGTGCCGTGGCCACCTTGGCCTCGGCATAGCGACGAAACAAGGGACGCGACGGATTGGCTTCTGTCATCCGCACTTGTTAAGCGATATGCGCGCCAATATCAACTATGAAGCCCGCGAATATCATATTATGAGACCGCGATTATCATTACGCCATTCAGCTTCAGGATTTTGAACCCAAACCCAACTCGCCGACACCCGGAGTGGTGTGTCCGGGCACGGCACATGGTGACAACAGATTGATAGATCACCCCTCCTCTATGCCACTCGGTGCAGGATACCTGGACGAAAGCCGAGAAAGGAGCAGCGCTCATATGCGCTTGAGCGCGCGGGCAACAATATCGATGGCGCGCGGATCCTGCATTTGGGCGACATTGAAGCGCATGAACGCGGCAGACTCTCTTGAAGGGCTGAAGGCGGCGCCCGGTGCCAGCACGACACCGTTTCGCTGGGCCGATTTCGCCATCTCGCCGGCATCCAGGCCTTCAGGAAGGCGGCACCATAGGAAGAAGCCGCCTCGCGGCTGAAGCCAGAGTCGGACGCCAAGCTCTTCGAGCCGCGCTCCAATCTGGGCCCTTAAGTCATCCAGGGCGTATCGCAGCGCAATGACATGTCGACGGTAGTCGCTGTCGCCCAGCACGTCATGAACAAGCGCGGCAGCAAGCGGGCTCGGGCCGCCAAAGTTGCTGGCGACCTGGATATCGATGAGGTCTTCAATCCAGTCCCCCCGTGCCGCGACATAACCGCAGCGGACGGAAGCCGAGATGGTCTTCGAGAACGAACCAATGCGCACGACGCGCGCAAGCCCGTCCAGTACGGCGAGCCGCGTCGATGGCTCGGGTTCCAGTTCCGCGAAAATGTCGTCCTCGACGATGACCAGATCGTGTGCGGCAGCGATTAGCAGCAGGCTGCGCGCGACATCAGGGCCGAGTGTTGCGCCGGTTGGGTTCTGGATGGCCGAGTTGGTCAGGTAGAGCCTGGGCCGCCGTGCCGTAACGATCGCTTCGAAAGCAGCCACGTCGGGTCCCGTCGACGTCATTGGCACACCGATGATCTCAGCGCGGTGGACACGCAAGAGTGCCTGAAAATTAAAATAGCCGGGATCGTCGACAAGCACAGGGTCGCCGGGACGCAACAAAAGTCGGCAGACAAGATCAATGGCCTGCGTACCCGAGGCTGTGAGCAGAATCTGGTCTGGATCAACCGGTAGACCTTCAACAGCAAAGGTCCTGGCGAGGCGCCTGCGCAAGGTGAGTGATCCGCGCGGCGAGCCATATTCTGCAAGCATGGCCTCATCAGCCCGTCCCAATCTTCGTAGTGCTCGACGAATCGGCACTTGTGGCATCATCGAGGGCGGCAACCAGCCACAGCCCAAGCGCAGCGTTTGCTGCCCGGCCTCCAGCGCTTGCCGCGACACCCAGAACGGATCGACAGCACGCTTGGCAGCCGCGACCGCGGCTGGGGCGAACGAAGGCGCTGCGCCCGTCACGAAGAAACCGGAACCAGGATGAGACCGGACAATGCCTTCTGTCATCAACCGATCATAGGCATCCACGACCGTTGCCGGCGCAACGCTGAGATGTTGGGCCATCGCCCGAACCGACGGCAGCCTATCCCCGGCAACAAGCGAGCGGCCAGCAATACGCTCCCGGATTAGCTCAACCACCAAACCGCAGCGCCCGCGTCTCGGCGCGTCAACAGAAACAGTCGAAGCTGCGCTATGGCGCTTTTCCAAAATCGACGTGTCCCGGAAGGTGCCGGCTGGCTGCGTCATGGTAAAACCAATACAGTTATCTCTAATTGTATCGTACCGTACCTTCCGCTACCTGTCCGATCAAGGCTATGTCGCGTTGATGACCGACACGCCTACTGACGAACCGACACGCCTCCCGACATCCGGCACTCCGGCATTCGCTTGGGTGAACGGCATGATGGGCGTTGTCATCTTCGCGGGCTCGCTGCCGGCGATCCGCCATCACATAGGACGCCGTCAGTTCGGCAATACATTCTTCCGCCGCATAGGCTTCTGAACCAAAACGCCCTGACAGATTGCGGTCCAACCGATGCTTCGCTGCGGTGGCGTGAGCGCATTCGTGCGCGGTCGTCGCGGCGTGAACCTCGGCACTGCGGAAGCGCTCAAACGGTGGCATCCGCACCACATCGAGGCTGGGCACATAGCAGGCCTGATCACCCTCGACCCGGATGGAAATACCAAGGTTGCCGAAGAACTCCTCGGCAGCCTGGATGCGCGCGGTTTCAGACAAGACTGGCCGTGCCGGCAGATCGAGACCATCGACCTGTGCTGCGTTGAAGACCGCGTAACCCTTGGCCACAAAGCGCGGACGGCCATGTCCGTCGTCGCGATCATCGCCGTCATGGCCGCCTGACCCGTTGACCTCGCCTGTGCCATTGTCAGCATCGCCGCGTTGGAATTGTTTCCAGAACACCACCGTGGTCGAGCGCTCGCCCTTGCGGACCTGCGCGCCCACAGCGGCAAACTGCCGGTAGGTGC
>JAKFWB010000212.1 GCA_021732945.1 Porphyrobacter sp. | reverse complement strand
AAGGGCAAGGTCTGGATCGGGATTATCCCATATCAAGAACATGGATTTCAGGTGGTCGAGGAAACTGTTCCTCTTCCAGAATTTCGCAAACGTTCCAATCTTGCAAGCATGACTGCGCTAGGCTCTACGTTCGGCCTGTCTGTGAAAATGCCAACGCGAGTGGAACTTGACGGTCGAGTTCACCCTTCGCTGTCGGCGGCGTTAGCTGACTACAAGGGGCCTTACCGCCAATATCGCCCAGACTATGCGTTTGATCCTAGCACAGTGCCAACATTCAGTTTTGTCGATGTGCTTCAGGGCAAAATTTCCGCAAACGAACTTGCTGGCAAGCGGGTCATTGTTGGCGAAAGCTATTTCTTGTCTTCCGATTATTATTTGCTCCCGCTGCGCAAAGGCAGGGTGCCTGGCGCTTATTTCCATATCATGGGCGCCCACACCCTGAAGCGCGGGGTGCCGCTTGATCTGGCGTGGTACCCGGCGCTGCTATTGGCGGCGGTGTCGATCATTATGCTGGTCTTTGGCCGGACCAAATCGATCCGCACATTGATGATGGGCGGCGTTGGGTTGCTCGTCCTGCCGCTGGTGACGGATGAGGCCGGGATCAATATTGATGTGATGCCCGCAGTGTTGGCGCTGTTGTGGGCCGGGATCGGATTCCACCGGATCGCTCGCAAGTATTACAGTAGCGAAGTGGACGCCGTGACCACATCGGCGATTAGTTCGGACAAAACCAGCGACGGTTGCGATGTCTACGCGCTCAAGATCGCCAGCCTTGCCGAAATGTCGGATGATTGGACCGCGCGCTAGCTGGGCGAATTCGTGGGCACGCTGATCTCCTATGTTAAGGGGCCGGGCGATGTCGGCGATGTCGCTTTCGAACGCGATATTCTGGTGTGGCTTGCGCCCCGCATGACGACGGACGAGCTTGAACGTCACGCCGATGGGCTGGCGCTGATGCTCAAGACGGCGATCAGCCATGATTGGCGCTCAGCCAGCGCAGGCCCTGCGCTTGGCATTGACACCAATTACGCCCTGCCGCTCGGCCAGCGCATCCGCAAGGCGATGCAGGTGGCAGAAGAGGCCGTATCGCGCGGCGCTCGGTTCATCATCAATGATGCCGCTCATCTTGAAGCCCGCAACCAGCGGATGGAATTGCTGCGTGTGCTGGAAAAGGGATTGCGCGAACGCAGCATCACGGTTGGCTATCAGCCCAAGGTCGATCTGGCGACCGGGCGGATAGTGGGCGCGGAAACGCTGATCCGTTGGCAACCCGATGGCGGCGACTATGTTAACCCGCAGGAATTGGTGCTCGCCGCCGAAGCGGGCGACCGGATCAATGAATTGACCGTGGTGGTGATGGAAGCAGCGCTGGCCGCTGGCAAACAGGCGATCGCGCTGGACCCCGCTTTCAAGCTGGCAATCAACATGTCGGCAAAAAGCCTCAGTGATACCTATCTGCTGTTCGATCTGATGACGATGCTGGGCCGTCACAATTTCCCGCCGGAAAACCTCACGCTGGAGCTGACCGAAACCGCCAAGCTGGAGGACGAACGAATTGCTCCCCAGATCAAGGCGCTCAAGCAGCGCGGCATCTGCCTTTCGATCGATGATTTCGGAACCGGCCAATCCAACCTCGAATATATCGAGAAGCTGCCGAGTTCCGAATTGAAGATCGACAAGAAGTTCGTGCAACAGATGGCGACGTCAGAAGAAAGCCGTGCCGTGGTGCGCGCAACGATCGAGATTGCCCATTCCCTGGGCAAGGTGGTGGTCGCCGAAGGGGTAGAGGATCAGGAAGTGGCCGCAACCTTGCTGGCCATGGGCTGCGACCATGCGCAAGGATACCTCTTTGCCCGCGCAATCTCCATGCCCGAACTGCTGGCGATGATGGGCGGTGGGCGCAGTGTGGTTAACGCTTGATTAGGGTTAATAATGTGTTAAAAGTCTCCTACAGCAATTGGCGCTGATTTAGGAGAACACCCATGTGGGGCACCTTCCTCGTTGGATTCGGCAGCCGGCGTTAAGACCGGGTCGTACGGATTTAGGGAAGCCTCGGGAAACCGGGGCTTTTCTGATTCTTGACCGTGGTTTTGGGGCCTGCTGAAGGCCCGCAAACAGGCCCCGCGTCAGGCTGGCGAATCGTTGCAATAGCTGCCGCGAATCATCGCCACCAAAGGGCGAAATTGGTCGGGGAGAGAGGATTCGAACCTCCGGCCCCTGCCTCCCGAAGACAGTGCTCTACCAGGCTGAGCTACTCCCCGACCGTGTCGGCTCCGCAGGGGCAAACACCATGCGGATCGAGGCAAGGCGCGCCCTATAGGTGTGGATGACAAGGGTGGCAAGCGGGCAATTGCGGCCTATGATGCCGCGCATGGCCAGCCTGCATCTCCCCGAAACGATTCCATCCGAACTGCACGAATCGGGCCACTACGAGTGGCAATATCTCGATCTGATGCGGCAGATCTGGGAGACCGGCAGCGAGCGGATTGATCGCACCGGAATCGGCACGCGGTCGATCTGCGGAACCATGCTGCGATTCGATTTGGGCGATGGCGCGATGCCGCTGCTCACTACCAAGCGGGTGTACTGGAAAACCGCGACTCGCGAATTGCTGTGGTTCCTCACCGGCTCCACCAATATCCGCCCGCTGGTGTTGCAGGGCGTGAAGATCTGGAACGAATGGCCCCACGCCAATTACGTGCGCGAATCGGGTGAAGCGATCAGCCTTGATGATTTCGTCGGGCGAATCGCCGCAGACGGGGCTTTTGCTGTGCGCTGGGGCGATTTGGGGCCGGTCTATGGCAAGCAATGGGTCGACTGGCCGACCTATCGCTTCCGCCCCGATGGGCTCTATGAAAAGGGCGAGGGCATCAATCAGGTCACCGCCGTGATCGAATCGCTGCGCACCAGCCCCGGCAGCCGCCGCCACATCATCGAAGGCTGGAACGTTGCCGAGCTCGATCGCATGGCGCTCCCGCCTTGCCACAAGACCTATCAGTTCCATGTTGCGGGCGAGGGTGTGGACGCACGGCTCAATTGCCTGCTCTACCAACGCAGCTGCGATGTGGCGCTGGGTTTGCCGTTCAACCTGTGGTCGGCGGCACTGCTCACGCGGATGATCGCGCAGCAGGTGGGGATGCAGCCGGGCGAGTTGGTGTGGATGGGCGGCGATGTGCACCTCTATCTTAATCACGCGCATCTGATCGAGGAACAGCTCACCCGCCAGCCGCAAGGGCACCCGACGCTGGAAATCACCCGCACGCCCGAAACAATATTCGATTACCGGATCGATGATTTTGTGGTGCATGATTACGCGCCGCTCGCCCCGATCACTGCCCCTGTTGCGGTCTGACGCATCGCACTCTCCACGCTTGACCGCTCCCCAGCGTTGAAATAAAAATACGTATTCAAGCAATGATCGCTCCCGCCGTGAAGCGGGTGCCAGCACCGGGGAGAGCGCTGCCATGGCCGATACTGCGAAACCGGCAGACACCAACCGCCCGGCGCTGGCGCTGCATGTGCCGGAGCCGAAATATCGCCCCGGCGACACGGCCGATTTCTCGCATATTGATATTGGCACGGCAGGTGCACAGGCGCGGCCGGACGAGAGCGTCCATCCGTCGCAGATTCCCGATCTCGCCTATGGTCTGGTGCGGGTGCTGGGCGATGACAATCAGGCGCACGGGGCGTGGAACCCGCGCCTCAGCCCCGATACGCTGCGCCAAATGCTGGGCCACATGGCGTTGGTGCGTGCTTTCGATGAACGCATGTTTCGCGGTCAACGGCAGGGCAAGACCAGCTTCTACATGAAGTGTACCGGCGAAGAGGCGACCTCGATCGCCCCCGCTATGGCGCTCGCCAGCGATGACATGGTGTTCCCCAGCTATCGCCAGCAGGGCATCCTGATCGCGCGCGGATATCCGCTGCTCGAAATGATCAACCAGATCTATTCCAACCGCGCTGACAAGCTGAAGGGCCGCCAGCTGCCGATCATGTATTCAAGCCGCGAGCACAGCTTCTTCTCGATCTCGGGCAACCTCGCCACGCAATGCCCGCAAGCGGTGGGCTGGGCGATGGCGAGTGCGATCAAGGGCGACAGCCGGATTGCCGCAACTTGGGTGGGCGAAGGCTCGACGGCCGAGGGCGATTTCCACGCCGCCTGCACCTTTGCGGCGGTGTATAATGCACCGGTTATCCTCAATGTTGTCAACAACCAGTGGGCGATTTCCAGCTTCAGCGGGTTTGCTGGCGGTGAGCGCACCACCTTTGCCGCGCGGGGACTTGGCTATGGCATCGCGGCGCTGCGGGTGGACGGGAACGATGCGCTCGCTTGTTACGCCGCCGCCGAATGGGCCGCCAACCGCGCGCGCGGCAATCATGGGCCGACGCTGATCGAATACTTCACCTACCGCGCTGAGGGGCACTCCACCTCTGACGATCCAAGCGGCTATCGTTCTGCGCAGGAGCGGGAAGAATGGCCGCTCGGCGATCCGATCAACCGCCTCAAGAACCATCTGATCGCCATCGGCGAATGGGATGAGGAACGGCAGGCGGCGATGGATCTGGAATGCGCCGGGCGCATCAAGGCGACCACCAAGGAAGCCGAAAAGAACGGGATCCTCGGCCACGGCCTCCACCACCCGTTCCACACCATGTTCGAGGATGTCTACGAAGATCTGCCCTGGCACCTTGAGGAACAGGCCGAACAGGCGATCCGCGAACGCATCACCAAATTCGGCACCGAAAGGCCCTTCGGATGAGCGATGAACCCGCAACCCTCGGCGAAAACGTGATCGCACAAGGGCCTGAACGCCGGATCAACATGATCGAGGCGATCAACGAAGCGCTCGACATCATGCTCACCCGCGATCCCGATGTGGTGATCATGGGCGAGGATGTCGGTTATTTCGGCGGCGTGTTCCGCGCCACGGCGGGGCTTCAGGCGAAACACGGCAAGAACCGCGTGTTCGATACCCCGATCAGCGAATGCGGGATTATTGGCGCGGCGGTGGGGATGGGGGCTTACGGGTTGCGCCCGGTGCCCGAAATTCAGTTTGCCGATTACATTTACCCCGGCCTCGATCAGCTGATCAGCGAAGCCGCGCGGCTGCGCTACCGCTCGGCAGGTGATTATATCGCGCCGCTGACGGTGCGCTCGCCGTTTGGCGGGGGCATTTTCGGCGGGCAGACCCACAGCCAGAGCCCCGAGGCATTGTTCACCCACGTCGCGGGCCTTAAGACGGTGATCCCGGCGACGCCTTACGATGCCAAGGGCCTGCTAATCGCTGCGATTGAAGACAATGATCCGGTGATCTTCTTTGAACCCAAGCGGATCTATAACGGCCCCTTCACCGGGTTCTATGACAAGCCGGTCGAGCCGTGGAAGCGCCACCCCGATTCGGTGGTGCCCGAAGGCTATTACCGCATCCCGCTCGGCAAGGCGCGGCATGTGCGCGAGGGTGATGCGCTGACAGTGCTCGCTTACGGCACCATGGTCCACGTCGCGCAAGCGGTGTGTGAGGCGAAGGGGGTGGATGCCGATATCCTCGACCTGCGCACGCTGGTGCCGCTGGATATCAAGTCGATTGAGGCTTCGGTCGAAAAGACGGGCCGCGTGCTGATCGTTCACGAAGCGACCCGCACTTCTGGCTTCGGCGCGGAGCTTTCTGCGCTGGTGACCGAACGCTGTTTCTACCACCTCGAAGCTCCGGTCGAACGCGTCACCGGGTTCGACACGCCCTATCCCCACAGCCTCGAATGGGCCTATTTCCCCGGCCCCGTCCGTATCGGCGAGGCCATCGACAAGCTTTTGAGCGAGTAAGCGCACCATGGCGACATTCACATTCAACATGCCCGACGTGGGCGAAGGCGTGGCCGAGGCGGAGGTCGTCGAATGGCACGTGAAGGTCGGTGACCGGGTCGAGGAAGACCAGCACCTCGTCGACGTGATGACCGACAAGGCGACGATTGACATCGAAAGCCCGGTGGCGGGCATTGTCACAGCGGTGGCGGGCGAGGTTGGCGACGTGATCGCGATCGGCGCGATGCTGCTGGTGATCGAGGTTGAGGGGGAGGGTGCTGAGGAGCAGGCCGAAGCGGCTGCCGAGCAGATTGAAGATGAAATGTCGGATGCGGACGAAGAGCCCTCTCCCC
>JAKFWB010000406.1 GCA_021732945.1 Porphyrobacter sp. | reverse complement strand
GGAACGAGGGGCGATACCAGTTCGTGCCGTTCACAGTGACGGTGGCTGCCATCGTCCTGACCGACCTGCTGGTAGGAGTTTTGATCGGGCTGGTGGTGAGTCTCAGCTTTATTCTGAGAAGCAACCTTCGCCGCCCGATCCGCCGGTTTGTGGAGAAGCACCTGGGGGGCGACGTTTTGCACATTGAACTGGCCAATCAGGTCAGCTTTCTGAATCGAGCCGCTCTTTGGAAAGTCCTGGATGCGGTCCCGCGTGGCGGACAAGTGCTGCTTAACGCACAGAGCACCGACTACATCGACCCGGATGTGCTGGACCTACTGCGAGACTATGACGAGAAGACTGCCCCTGCGCGCGGCGTCAAGGTCAGCCTGGTCGGGTTCCGCAGCAAGTACGAGCTCCGTGACCGAACGCAATACGTGGACTATTCCACACGGGACCTTCAAAGCCAGCTGACTTCCCAGCAGGTGCTGCAAATCCTCAAGGACGGCCACGAGCGGTTTCGCACAGGCCAGCGTCTGACGCGCGATCTCGGCCGCCAGGTCCGTGCCACGTCCACCGGGCAGCATCCGCTGGCCGTGGTGCTCAGTTGCATCGACTCTCGCGCGCCCGCCGAATTGATCTTTGATTTGGGGTTGGGCGACATCTTCAGCATCCGCATCGCGGGGAACGTCATCAGCCGCGAAGTCTTGGGCAGCATGGAGTATGCGTGCGCCGTGGCCGGGGCAAAGTTGATCCTTGTCATGGGGCACACGAAGTGCGGTGCAGTGGGTGCGGCCGTCGACTTGGCCTGCTCAGCGCAATCCGTGGCCCAGGCGACCGGTTGCCAGCATCTCGAGCCAATCGTTCGTGTCATTCAGCAGTCAATTGATCCCCTCACTTGCCAACGCTTGGATGAAATGTCGGCGGCTGAAAAGGAGACTTTCGTGAATGCCGTGGCACGCGGCAATGTCGCCCGCGTGACGGAGATGGTGCTAGGGCAAAGTCAAATGCTCAACAGCCTTCACCAGGATGGACGAGTCGCAATCATCGGCGCAATTTACGACGTTGTCACTGGGGATATCGAGTTTCTGCCGCACGCGGATGCCTGCGTCGGCGCACCGGTCCCCAGTCCTTCAGTACCAAACCAAACGCAGCCGTTTTGACGAGACTGCGCGAAACGAAAGGATGAGCCGTGGATTGGAATCAGGAAGCCCTGATGGCGCTGCGAGTCGTCGTCGCCGTGCTGCTCGGAGGGTTTGTCGGCTGGGAGCGGGAGTGGCACGCGCGCGAGGCTGGTATCCGCACCTTCGGGGCGGTATCCTAAGTTGCTTGCGTCTTCGCCCTAATTTCCACGCACGTTGCGACGGGAAACAACCCGCATGTGATCGCGGCGGGCGTGGTAACCGGGATCGGCTTTCTCGGCGCGGGCGTCATCTTGCGCGATGGGGGAACTATTACAGGTCTGACCACGGCCGCGACACTGTGGGCGACGGCGTCAGTTGGACTGGCAACCGGTTACGGGATGTACACGCTTGCAGCGCTCGTCTCGGTGATCATTTTCATTCTGTTGGCACTCCACCACGTTCCGGGATGGGGGCAGTTGAAAAGGGCCAGTCCGCCGCCTCCTTCCCAGAGTCAGACGGTTGCAGGGAATTCGGCGACGGAAGACCAAAAATCTGAGTGAGAAGGACGTTTGTCGAATTTTGGCCAATAGAACAGCGATGATCGCGTGCCCGGAGCAACGGCGTTTCGGACTTGACGTACTTCCTCAGCGTACCGGATAATTCTGGGATTATGGACAGCCACGCAAGAAAACGGCGGCGTGCGTTTTGTTTAACAGCATCCCTGCTTATTCTGTTTGCTGCGCGTCCTGCGTGTGGGGGCGATGTCTGCTGTCAATGTGTCCTGCCGCACGACGGCGGCGCGCACTGTCAAAGCACGAAGGACAGCATCCCCTGCGATTGCCCAGCATGTGCCTGTCGTGGGATGACGCCATTCGCCGTGTCGATTGACACGTATGAGCTGAGGTCGCCGCAGGACGATGTGGCCTTAGCCTGGCGGGTTACGACCGGATTGCCATCGGCCGATACTCTGGCGGATGCATCTCTACGCGCTCCGCAACCGGTTACAGCGCTTCAGCGCTGTGTTCGCTTCGCGCGGTTGACGATTTAATTCTTTGCGCGGGGAATGCGCGAGGCATTAGCTGAACTGTGCGCGCATGCGCAGCGGTTTGAGCTTGCCCTCAACGCATCGCTTTGCACTTGGCAGAGCCTTTCCGTCGTACCCGGCCGTTTATCCCATTTCGCACACCACAGAAGAAACGCCAGAAAGTGAGGTCTCTCATGTTGGTACTTACTCGCAATGAGCGTGACGCGATTGTCCTACCATCGTTCGACGCGACGGTCACTGTACAGAGCGTCAAAGTCAACCATGCACGAATGGGCATATCCGCACCTGACGGTATTGCGGTGTATCAGGAGGAAGTTCGGGCGCACGGCAACTCGCAGCCGCAACCAGCCCTTGACGACTTGTCGATGGAGGGCGTTCGTATCCTCTTCGCCGATGCCGATCCCATGCTTACCGAGCATTCCCAAGCTCATCTGTCGCGTTTGGGCTTTGAAGTGACCACGGCCGCCGACGGGCTTGCGTGCATTGCACAGCTTCGCCAGCGGACGCCCCATCTGGTCGTCCTGGATGCGGGATTGTTATGGGGGCGGGCGGAAGGCGTCCTGGCACTGATGCAAGAGCATTCCGACGTTCCGAACGTCCCAGTGTTGGTGACTTACAACGACGCCCATGGGCCAGCAGTACGACTGTTCGGCGCGGGCGATTACTTGGCGAAGCCCTTCAACCTGCAAGAGCTGGCCGGGCGCATCCGCAAACTAATCGCATTTCCGGCCGGCGATTGCGATAGTCAAAGCTGACCTGTTCACGGGCATCCGAGGAAGCGCGGAGACGTACTGGAAATCAACGATGAGCGATACCATCCACACTGCGACGGGCACGCGACCGAAGCGGCGATCGATTGGCACACTTCTAATTCTGGCCGTCAATCTGCCACTCGTGGCTGCGTTGGCGCTATTGTTGCCGTTGGATTATCGACGTGAAATGGAAGACGCGATTACGGCGAAGCATGCGAGCCTGGAAGAGGAGGCGATGACAATTTACCAGGGACTCAGCTTCCTCGGCCAGAAGGACCGGCGCGAGTCGGTCCAGAAATACATCGATACGGTATGCGCTCGAATGCAGGCGTCGCGATCTCCAGGCCACCACATCGTGGTTCACTGGAACGGCCGCTTGTGGCAGTCCGACGCACACCACCGTCCCTCGCCGGAAATCTTGCTCGCCATGCAGCAAGCTGCCGTTTCGTCCGACCATCGTGCGGACGTCGGCGATCAGACTCTGGTGGTCGGTACTTTTGCGGGCAACGGCGTGGAAGTGCATGTTTCGGAATATACCACCAACATTCGCCGCTCGATTCGGCGCGAGATTCTCCTGCATTTGACATGGCTGGCAGGGCTGGCAGTTACTGCCGCCGTAATCGTCAACGTCGTACTCTGGCGAATTGTGACGCATCCTGTGAAACGTCTGTCGAGCGCCGTCTCGCGTATTGCACACGGCGATTACGAGCTGAAGGCCAATGGTTTTCGCAGCCGCGAGATGAACGATCTGTAGAGCGAAATCCAGCAAATGTCCAGAGTATTGGCCGACAGCGAGCGTGAACGGCGCATGCAGATGGACCGAGCAGAGCGCATTCAGGAGCATCTGTTGCCGAACGGTGTGGTCGTTCCCGGGCTTGCCGTCGCTCATTGGTTTCAGCCGGCTGACGAGGTGGCCGGGGACTACTATGACTTTATCCGACTGCCTGACGATACGTGGCTGATATGCGTGGCGGACGTGGCCGGACACGGAATCGCAGCGGCAATGGGCGCTGCGATGCTCAAGGCCCTCGTGTTACACGCTGCGGAGCAGCATCGCGAACCGTCAACGATTTTGCGGTTCATCAACCATCGGCTTCCCGCTTTGCTGTGCGACGGTTTTATTACTATGTTTTTGGCTCGGTGGAACCCCAAAGGACACCGGCTGGATTACGCCAGTGCTGGTCACGAGCCCGGTCTCCTGCTATCACCGACCAGTGTCCTCCGTAAGTTGCCCGCCACCGGACTTCCGCTGAGGGTTGATCCGACAGCCAACTGGGAAAGTGAGGTGATCTGCCTCACGCCCGGTGAGCGGTTGCTCTTGACGACCGATGGCGTCGCCGAAACCTGCGATCCCAGTGGCGAATTATTCGGCCGGGAGCGTCTGGCCGACATGCTGCTCTACAGCGGCATGCAGTCGCCCGGTGAAACCGTGGCGGCGATCCGAACCAACGTGTTGGGACATCGGGCCAGCGGGAAAGGAAGTGACGACGTGACAGTATTGCTCTTGGAGGTGAAGGAGGGACGGGGAACGGATCAGCAACCGCACATTCCTCATGAGTCTCAAATGGCAATGTTCGGGTCAAATGACGTTTCCAAATAGGCGCGGGTTCCTAAATTAGCTGCTGTTCGCCATTGCGTGGCTTCACTGTCGTCGGCAACCTGGCCGAAACCGAACGGCAGCTACCGACACGGTGCCAACCACATAGCTGCCAGAATCTGAAGCAGCTCTTTCATCGTTGCCCTATTCGAGATTGCCGTCAGCCCGCTCACTTCCCTCGCGGCGGACTGATCGTGGAACACACCTGCAGCGTTGGTCCCGCCCCCGGATGATTGACGGGGGCGGGTGGCGTTTCACCCGCTTCGGCGACCTGGCGTCAGCCTGGGCATTGGCCGTCGCCGTCCCGCTGGCGTTCCAGGGCGATGCGGTCGCGGAACGACATGGCCGGTGTGGCGGGTTAATTCTCTTCCTGCGCGGGATGCACTTCGCTCGCGGCATCCTGCTAGTCGGCGTGGAGTTCCTGCCGTCGTCGGATGCGGGCGGTGATCGGCTCCTCTGCGGTGGATTGCTTGCGTTCGGTGCGCTGCGGCGTCGCCTCGATGGTGTTGGCGGCCTTTAGCGCCTTGATGCGCTCGGCCAATTCGGCCGTGGTCGGCCCGCGATCTTCGCCGGACTCGTTGCCCGACGCCGACAGTTTCGCTTTGAGCTGGTCACGCAGTTCCGTCAGTTCCGACAGGTACGCCTCGTGCGTAAAAGGTAGGCCGAGCCGTGCCTGATAGTCGCGTAGCTGCGATTCGGCAATCGATAGGTCTTGTCGAACGCGGACAGTCTCGGCTGCGTAGCCGGTGGCGATTCGCTCAAGGCCGTTGAGTACGGCACGCGGCCCTTGGTGTTCCTTCGACAGGCCGGACGTGCGGGTCATCGCGCCTTCGAGATAGACATCCGGCGGAAAGTTCGGATGGACGATCACGCCGAAGTTGAGGCCGTGATACGTCCCGATGGGAACCCTCGTCGGTTCCCGGACGGTAAGTGGAAGGGCATCGAGCCGCTTGCCAAGGACGGCATTTACATCGTCGCGGGCGAGCGGATGCCTGCCGATGGTGATGGAGTCACCAACATGCTGCATGGCCGTGGATTCATCGGCGGTGAGCTTTTCGAGCCGCTCATTCATGCTGCTGATCCGTCCGGGCAGGTCGCGGACGCTGCGGCGGGCGACGTACTGCTCGTCGAGATGGTTCTTCTTGAGGAGTGACAAACGCTGCAATTCAGCGTCGGCCTCGGCGAGGGTCAGCACAGCTGGGTTGCCTGAGGCAATCGCCTTAACCTCGGCGTAAGAGAGTTCCTGGCTGCCAATATCCTCGGCGCGCCGGGCGGAATTGTCGCCGGTGATGACTTGGCCGATGAACCGTGCCTTGGTCTCTAGCGCCTGCCACATATAGGCGTCGAAGCTGCCTTCGGTGACGTAGCGGTAGATGGAGACTTCCTTGTTCTCGTTGCCCTGCCGCAGGATGCGGCCGTCGCGCTGCTCGACTTCCGCCGGTTTCCACGGAGCGTCGAGGTGATGCAGCGCAATTAGCCTCTTCTGGACGTTGGTGCCCGTGCCCATCTTCTGCGTGCTACCGATCAGCACGCGCACCGAACCCTGCCGCACCTTCTCGAAGAGCGCCTGCTTCTTGGCGTCGGATTCGGCATCACCGATAGTGGCAATCTGGTCTCGCGGTATGCCGTGGCGGGTGAGCTTTTCAATGATCTCGCTGT
>JAKFWB010000039.1 GCA_021732945.1 Porphyrobacter sp. | reverse complement strand
CTGGTGGACGGCGCGACCGTGCTGGCCAAGGCGGCCGGCGTTTCCGAAACGGTGATCGGCCTCACCGTGGTCGCCGTCGGCACCTCGCTGCCCTAACTGATCGCCTGCCTTGTTGCGGTGTATCGCAACCACGCCGATGTTGCGCTCGGCAACATCGTCGGCTCAAACATTTACAACATCCTCGGCATTCTGGGCGTCACCGGGATCATCACCCCGATCGAAGTGCCGGGCGAGATTGCCGGGATCGATGTCTGGGTGATGCTGGGCGTTACAGCGCTGTTGATCGTGCAGTTGCGCAGCGGATGGCGGCTGTCGCGCATTGAAGGCGCGGTGCTGCTGGCACTGTACTGCGGCTATACCGCCATCCTCGCCCTGCGGTGAGGTGTTTGTGTCACGCGCCGCGACAAGCTGCCGATCAGTCCGGTTTTGCAATTGCAAGAAGATTGAAGCGCGGTAACCTTCGCCCGATGCTGGCATCACGCTAGCCCCTTCTTTCAAGAGGTTGCCATGATCCGCAATAAAGCCCCCCGCGCTCGCCTGCTCGCCGGTAGTGCGCTGTTTGCGCTCTCGCTGGCGGTTGCTGCTGCGCCCTCGCAGGCTGTAGTTCCGAACGAAAACACTGATCTCAATGTGATCGTCGACGATGAGCAAGCGTTCGAAGGCGTTGGCGTGATTGTCACCAATCAGGTCGGCACCGGCGGGGTCGGGATCTGCACCGGCTCGCTGATCAACCCGCGCACGGTTTTGTTCGCGGCGCACTGCGTCAATGATCTTCCCGACACGACATATAATGGAGTCGACTTCCGCGCCGCCGTCGCTTTCAATTTCAACGCCCTTCCGGGCCTTCAGTCGTGGTTCGCCAACAGCCGCACCAACACCGCGCTTCAGGTCTACAATATCAACCGGATTTTCTACGACCAGCGGTCGCTGGAGGACGCGTTTGGGCAGGGCTTCCTTGAAGCGGATATCGCGCTCGCCACGCTGGATACGCCCGCCGCCACCATCCCGACCTGGGCGCTGCTGTTCAGCACCCTGCCCGCTCCGGCCACGATCGATCCGGTTCGCGGGACGGGCTACCACGTCAACATCGTCGGCTATGGCGGCACCGGCACCGCAGCGCAGGGCGTGACGCGCGGGATCGACTTCCGCCGCCGTGCGGCTGAAAACTTTCTTGGCGGTTTCTTCTCGCTCGATGATCAGAACGCTGTCCTGTTCGGCCCCGGGGCGGAGGCGGTCCCGCAGAACCTCTACCAGCTCGATTTCGACTCGCGGAACCGCAACTTCCCCCGCGACATCAATGTTTACCGTGACGATGCGCTGCCCAATGAAGGCACCACTGCTGGCGGCGATTCGGGCGGTCCGCTGATCCTAGATGCGGCGAACAACACGCTGTCCAACGAAGATCTGGTGATTGGCGTCTTGTCAGGCGGATCGCGCTTTTTTGGCGGCACCCAGCCGTTCAGTTCGATTGGCACGAGCAGCTTTTACCAGCCACTGTCGCTCTATTGGCAATACATCACGGCCACCAACCCATACCGCTATGTCGGCACGGTCGCAGGCAACGGCAATTGGGAAGACGCCAGCCGGTGGGTGACACTGCTCGATCCCGCCTACCGGGTGATCGACGCCAGCGGTCAGGTCGTGAACGGATTGCCCACCACGCCTGAACTTGGGCCGAACGGCACGCAAGGCGATTTCGGTGCGATCTGCGTCGAATTCGAAGATCCTGACGACTTCTGCACCGACCAGAGAACCGGCGAAACATTCAGCACAAGTGCGCCCGCTTCGGGCACTGCCGATGTGACCAATAATCGGGCCATCGCCACCTTCGACGTTGCCACGGGAGAATTTGTCGCATCCGAGTCAGCGCCAGCCATTGGCCAAAGCGACCTGAGCTTTGAGGTGGAGGCTCAAGAGGTTGGCGCAGCAACGCTCCCCGCTCCGACCATCGCCAACGGCCTGCCGGGTGCCACAGGCTTCATTGCCAATAATGTCAATCCGGTGGTCAGCGCCAATGCGACGACCAACGTGCTGCCACGCTATTTTGATGTGACCCTGAGCCAGACCGGCACGACCACGCTGTCGAGCGCGGTGACCATCGACCGCCTGACCGTTCGCAACACTGCCGGGCTTACAGTGGCTGCTGGCGGTAACCTGACCTCGCTGATCGATATCAACCAGTTCGGCGGCGTCGTGAGCGTCAATGGCCGCGTCACTTCGGTGAGCGATTACACGCTGTTTGCAGGGATGCTGTCGGGGACCGGCACCGTCACAGCACCATTCCTGACCAGCATCACTGGCGTATTTTCGCCCGGCACGATGGGCACCACCGGCAATCTGACGATCAACGGCAATCTGGTCATGGCTTCGGGCAGCACCTTGCTCGTCGATGTCGCCGCTGGCGGCGTTTCCGACCGTCTGGTGGTCAACGGAGAGGCCAATGTTGGTGGTGTTGTCAGCATCGGCAGTGCGGTGACGCAGCAGGTCAACGGCAATGGCCAGCGCTTCACCATCCTGACCGCGACCGACGGCGTTTCGGGCACCTTTGCCGAACGTTCGATCTCATCCATTCTCAGCCAGAACTTCATCTACCAAACCAATGCTGTGCTGCTTGAGATTGAGGCAGCAAGCTATGCCAGTGTCATCGATTCCGCTGACCCGAACCAGCAGGCCTTTGCCCAATTGTTCGATCAGAACCGCGGCAATGCTGCGCTATCCGGGCTCTACGCGCTCGATTTTGCCAGCACCGACACGATCCGCAGCACCTTCATCGGTCTTGCCCCGGTGAACGAACAGGCGGTGCTGTCGCTGTCAGGCCAGACCGTCAACCTGATCCAGAATTTCAACGATGCACGCCTGCGCGAAGCGGACAAGAGCACGGCGGGCGGCAAGATTGCTGTCACCGGCGCGCCGCTCAATCTGGTGCAGGCGGGCCTATCCCCCATCGGCCAGCCACTCGGCGGCAATCTTCAGGGGCTGCAAGACGGCGAAGAAACCTCCATGACCGAGGCGAACCTGCCAGACAATGTCGCGATCTTCCTGTCGGGCGGCTATATCAGCGGCGATATCGGCGCACTGCCGGGCTTTACCGAAGAAAGCGACATGAACGGCCTGTTCGTAGCGGGCGGGATCGAGTTCTATCCCGGTGACAACACGATGGTTGGTCTTTCGGGCTATTTCAATTCGCTCAATGCCGATACGCCGCTGGGCCAGCGGGTCGACAGCGAAACCTATGCCGCGTCGCTCTACCTGCGCCACAAGTTCGATGGCGGGCCGGTGATAGACGGCCAGTTCACCATGGGCAGCATCGGCTTTGATACCCAGCGGCAGGTGCAGTTTCTGGGCACGACGCAGAGCCTCGAATCGTCCTCCGATGATCTGCTGGTTTCGGGCGCGCTGGGCGTGTCCTATGATCTGGAAAGCAGCATTGGCACTTTCTCTCCGGGGATTGAGGCGCGCTACGCCAGCGTCGATCTTGCCACCATCCGCGAGACCGGAGGCACGCTGGGCCTGGTGGTGGACCGTGAGAATTTCACCAGCACGCAGGCCCGCGCCGGGCTTGACTACGAAAAGCAGGGCAAGATGGTCGCGCTCAATGCCAGCGCCCAACTGGTGTGGGAGTTTGAAGACGGCCCGCAATTGCTTGCCGCCAACTTCACGCAAGGCACCGGCCCCAATGCCAACTTCGTGCTCGACAGTGCGGATCACACCTGGGCGGAGGTTGGTGCCACCGCGACCTTCGGCACCGGGCCATTCCAGATGAGCGCGGGGATCGACACCACCATCGGCCGCGAAAATGCCGACGCGCAGGTGGTGCGGGCCACGGCGATCTATCGCTTCTGATCGGTCAGTCCGGTGCAGGGATAGGGGGGCGCTCGCGGTGATGCGGACGCCCCTTTTGTTTGGGCTGCGGGCGCAAGGGCCATTTTCCTACTCGCCCGGAATGTGCTCAATCCCTCAGCCTCCTTCACTTCGCACAGAGGCCGAATGCCATGTTGAATTCCACTGCCAATCCGCTGCTCGCCTTTCTTCGCCGCCTGCGTCATGCGGCGCAGCCTAGGGGGAATCCCGCAAACGCCAGGCCCGCCGCGGCAGCTCAGTCTGGGTTATCCGAGGAGCCCGGTTTTTCTTCCTTGGACAGTGTAACCTGTGTCTCCAACACGCAGGCGGTGCGCACTATCGGTGCGGACGGCATCGCCTTGATCAAGCGCTTTGAAGGCTGCGCGCGGCTGCGGACCGATGGTCTGGTCGCGGCCTATCCCGATCCCGGCACCGGGGCTGAACCCTGGACCATCGGCTGGGGTGCCACCGGGCGCGATCATGTCCATGGCGGGCGGATTGGCCCGCAAACGGTGTGGACGCAGGCCCAGTGCGATGATCGGCTGGAGCAGGACCTGCTGCGCTACGCCGCAGACGTCGCGCGCGCTTTGGACGATGCGCCGGTCAGTCAATCGCAGTTCGATGCGCTGGTCAGCTTTCACTACAACACCGGCGCCATCGCCCGCGCGACCTTGGCGCGCAAGCATATCGCCGGTGATTTTGAGGGCGCTGCGCAGGAATTTGCCCGTTGGAACCGCGCGGGGGGGCAGGTGCTCAAGGGCCTCGTGCGGCGGCGTGCGGCAGAGGCGGAATTGTACTTGGGCTAGAGCAAGTTGTCGCATCGCTGTTTGCCGAAAACCGGTTCCCACTTTTCGGCGCGATGCTCTAATAATCCCGGCTGACTTCAACCAGCACCGAATCCCGCCCGATGGTCGAAACCGTGCCCAGCAGCGCCAGCCAGCTGGTGATGCGGTATTCGATCTGGGTGGCGCTGTAGCCCCGCCCATCGGTCACCAGTTCGACATAGATGTTGCGGGTGATGTTCTTGCCGATGGCAATGCCTGTGCCCCGCCCAATCAGGGGATCGGCGCTGATGATCCGCAGCTGATCCAGCCCGATCGAACGGCGCAAGCTTCCAATCGGGTCAAGCCCCCCATCCCCGCCCTGAAGAGCCGCGAGCGCCGCTGCCAATTGCAGCGCGTCGGTGGCGGAAAGCGAGGTCGCCGAACCGCCAAACAGCAGCCGCGCCAAGATCTCCTCCTCGGGCAAGGCCGGGTCTGACGAGAAAGCGATGCTGGGTGACTGCGCGTTGCCAGTGATGGCAATATCGACATCAGTGCCGTTGCGCGATGTTTCAGCCAGCACGTCTAGGCGCGGGTCGATCGGTTCATTCTCATCGAACAGAATACGCCCGCGGGTGAGCTCGAACCGGGTGCCAGCAAAGGTGTAATCCCCCCGCACCAGCCGCGCGGTGCCGCCCATGCGCGGATCATTGACGGTGCCGCGCAAGACAAGGTCCACCCCCCATTCGCTGTCGAGCCCCAGTCCTTCAACCGCCACCCGGCCAGACGAGGTTGCATTGACGAGATATCGCCATGCCGTATCGCGCGCCGATGCCTGCGCCCGGCCTCGTCCCGGCTCGCCATTGATCTCGCGCGTTGCGATGCGCGGCAGAGCCACGTCCTCCGCCGCAAGGCCCAAGGCCCAGCGCGCGCGGCCAATCGTCACCCGCCCGGCGATCGTGCCGCCCAGCCCGCTCGAAACGATGCGGAGCGGCCCGGTAATCGTCGCTTCCAGCCCATTGGCATCGAGCACACGGGCATTCTTCAAAGCTGCGCGCAGATCAAGCTGCGGCCCGCGCGACGCGCTGATACCGCTCAGGCCAATCGTGCCGCTGCCTGTCACTGTGCCACCGCCCGGCGTGGTCCCGGCAAAGCGCGACAATTCCAGCCGCGATCCGGCGAACCGCCCGCGCGCGGTGATATTCTCGATCCGGGTGCCGGTGAGCGCACTGTCGAGTGTCAGATCGTCGCTCGCCACGGTGCCGGTGATGCGCGGTGCGGCCAGCGTTCCGGTGGCGCGCGCAGCAATCGCGACGGGGCCGGTCAAATCAAATGCCTCTACCGCAGCCAGCCGCCACAGGGTTTCTGCCGCCCCATCAAATGCCAGCCGCGCATCCAGCCGCCCGCGCATCAGACGCTCGGTGAGCGTGCCATCATCGCCGAGATTGTTGATCCGCACCACAACATCGCCGCGCCGTGCATCCCCTTCCAGCATGCGCCCGGCGGCAGACAGGCGATCGGGTGAAAGCTCGACCACGCCGAGCACATTGATCGGCTTGGACG
>JAKFWB010000277.1 GCA_021732945.1 Porphyrobacter sp. | reverse complement strand
CCAAGCCGGTCTTCCATTTCGGTGAGCAGCCCTGCCACCGCCATCGAATCCAGTTCCGGCAGGTGCCCGAACAGCCCGGTATCCGGTCCAAATCCAGCCGCCTGCGCCTGATCAAGCCCGAGAACATCGGCGATCAGGGCCTTCAACTGCTGGTCAAGTGCTGCCTCATCAAGGCCGCCCTGTAGGATCGGATTGCTGTTCATCGCTCTGCCCAAATCTTTGGCCGGATTGTCCCACACAGGCCGTGGCCGCGGGGCTTAGCCATCCGCGGGCGCTGGTGCAAGGCTTGCGGCGGGCGCTGAGGCCGCAGCCTTGCGCAGCGCACCGAGCTTGCGTTTCGCCAAAGCAGCCCATGCGCGCGGCTGAGCAGGGTCAAGGCAATCAATCCGGAACCGCGGCCGCACCGCCTCCATCCAGTCGGCCTTGTAGCTTTGGTCGCCGGTGCCGAAGTCGACCAGCGCGACCTTGTCGATATCGATCACATGCCGAAACAGCGCCGCGCTGAGCGTGGTGCCCGCCGAAAGCGGCTTATGGCTTTCAAGATGCGCGAGCTTATGGATGTAGGCAACGGCATTTTCGACGGTCCAGCACTGTGTGGCGACCGCCAGACCATCCGCCCGTGCGATCCCCAGCCGCAACCGGCCCGCCGCACCTTCGGCCTCAGCAAAGGCGCGCAGCATGGCAGGTTGATCTTCAGCCGGTTTCCAGCTGGCGGCATAAATTGCCTCATATTCGGCCCACACAGTTTCATCGAAATAGTTCAGAACCTCGGTTTCAACCTTCTTCGCCTTACGCTTAAACGTGCTGCGCAATTGGCCGGGACGGCTGTCCCAATATTCGGCAAAGCTGCGACAACGCACTGCCAGGAGGTGATTGATATCGCAAGGTTCCACCGCCACCCGCCAGCCTGCCGCGCGAAAGGCGTGGGCCAGCCGCTCGGCCGAACCATCCTCGCCCGGCACGGGTTCAAGCGTCACCCGGTGCCCGCGCTGCTTCAACTTCCGCGCAATCGCTTCGAGCAGCCGGTCCCCCGCCGCGCCCGCCGGGGCAAGTTCGCGCCAGGTGAAGCTGTACCAATTGCGCAAGGGCGTGATTCGCCCGTGATCCTCGGTGAGGGCCAGTGCGGCCGTTTCGCCTGCATCATCGGCCATCGCGATCAGCGGGGTGAGGCCAGTGTCGGCCAGCAGCGCAAACCACTCAGCGCGGTCGAACGGCGCACGCGCCTCGTAACCATGACCATTGGCGGTCAGGGCTTGCAAGACGTTAACGCTATCGTGATACCGCGCTTCGATCACTGAAAGTCGTATCCTCCATGCCGCAATTGCCCGATCCCACCCCGCGCCCGCTTGATCACCTTGCCGAATTGGCAGGGGTGGCGGGGCGCGGCGAGGCACCGGCATTGGTGCTGCGGGAGGGCACGCTTAACTACAATCAGTTAAGACAGCGTGTCGCGCTGCTGGCCGGGTGGCTGGCGGACAGGGTGCCGCAGCGCGGCGCGCGGGTGGCGAGCTGGGCGGCCAAGGGCGAGCTCACTTGCCTGCTGCCGCTGGCTGCGGCGCGCGCGGGGCTGGTGCATGTGCCGATCAACCCGCTGCTGAAACGCGCGCAGGCGGCGCATATTCTAGGCGATTGCGGCGCGCAGTTGCTGATCGGGACGGAATCGCGGCTTGCTTCGCTCGAGCCGAACGATCTGCCCTTTGGCTGCGCGGCGCTGACCGAAGGTGAGGCACTGGCAACAGCGGAAGGGGCGGGGCGCATGCTGGGACCGTCCGAGGTTGATCCCGATGATCTGGCCGCGATCCTCTACACCAGCGGCTCGACCGGCCGCCCCAAAGGCGTGATGCTGAGCCATGCGAACATGTGGCTTGGCGCGGTGAGCGTGGCGCATTATCTTGGGTTGGCGGATGACGACGTGACGCTGGCGGTGCTGCCGTTGTCCTTCGATTACGGCCAGAACCAGCTGTTTTCGACATGGTATGCGGGCGGATGCGTGGTGCCGCTCGATTTCCTCTTCCCCAAGGATGTCGCCAAGGCTTGCGCCAAGCACGGCGTGACCACGCTCGCCGCAGTGCCGCCCCTGTGGGTGCAATTGACCGAGCTAGACTGGCCCGCCGAGGCCCGCACCCCGCTCCGGCGGCTGACCAATAGCGGCGGGGCGCTGACGGTGGAATTGGTGCGCAGCCTTCGCGACATGTTCCCGCAGACGCGCTTGTTTCCGATGTATGGTCTGACCGAGGCGTTTCGTTCGACTTTCCTCGAGCCGGCGCTGGTCGATTCGCACCCGACTTCAATGGGTCAGGCGATCCCCTTCGCAGAAATTCTCGTGATCAACGACGCGGGCGAGGTGGCGGCGGATGATGAGGAGGGAGAACTGGTCCATTGCGGGCCGCTGGTGGCGCAAGGCTATTGGCGGGATGCCGAGCGGACCGCCGAACGCTTCAAGCCCGCGCCTGCTGCCTCGCGCTATGGCGGGATGGCCGTGTGGTCGGGCGACCGGGTGCGGCGTTCAGCCGAGGGCTTGCTCTATTTCGCCGGGCGGCGCGACGCGATGATCAAGAGCGCGGGCAACCGCATCAGCCCGCAGGAGATCGAGGAAGCCGCGCTGGCCACGGGCCTTGTAGTCGAGGCGGTAGCGCTTGGCGTGCCGCACGCAAGGCTAGGGCAGGAGGTGCATCTGGTGGTGCGCGGGAGCGGTGACGAAGCAGTGCGCGTGGACTTGCCCAAGCGGCTCCAACGTGATCTGCCCAATTTCATGCAGCCGCAGGTGATCCATTGGCGTAAGGCGATGCCGCTCAACCCCAATGGCAAGATCGATCGCACCGCCTTGCAGTTGGAACTCAATCAGGAATTTGGCGCATGAAGCCAGTCGGTCCGATCCCTGCCGGTTACGAGGCCATCGACGGCGAACTCGCCATCGGCGGCAAGCGCGCGAGCGAATGGGTGGCCGAGGCGGGGCGCACGCCGCTGTTCGTCTATTCGCGCGCGCATCTCGATGCCCGCGTGGCCGAATTGCGCGCGGCCTTGCCCCGGCGGGTGGGGCTCAACTACGCGGTCAAGGCCAACCCGCATCTTGCGGTGATCGGGCATATGGCGCCGCTGGTGGACGGGTTCGACATCGCCTCAGCGGGCGAGCTCGGGCTGTGCGTGGCGGTCGGGATCGATCCCAAGCGGATCAGTTTTGCCGGGCCGGGCAAGCGCGATGACGAGTTGGAAGCCGCCATCGCCGCCGGGGTGACGCTCAATTGCGAGAGCGAGGGCGAGGGACTGCGCGCGCTCGCCATCGGGCAGCGATTGGGTATTGCCCCGAAGATCGCGGTACGGGTCAATCCGAGCTTCGAGATGAAGGGTTCGGGAATGAAGATGGGCGGCGGGGCAAAGCAATTTGGCGTCGATGCTGATCGGGTGCCGGTTCTGGCGCGTCGTTTGATTGCAGAAGGCGCGGAATGGCGCGGTCTGCACATTTTCACCGGCAGTCAGACGCTGAGCGCTGATGCGATCATCGAAGCGCAAGGCAATGTGCTGACCTTGGCCGCTGAATTGACCGACGCGATTGGCCATGGTCTACCCAAGCTCAACATGGGTGGGGGGCTGGGCATCCCCTATTTCCCCGGCGACACCCCGGTCGATCTGCCCAAGGTCGGCGCGGCGCTGGCCGAGCGGGTGGCAAACCTGCCGCAGGCGCTGGCCGACACCGAATTGTGCATCGAACTTGGCCGCTATCTGGTGGGCGAGGCTGGCGTGTATCTCACCCGCATCATCGATCGCAAGGTCAGCCACGGCGTGACCTATCTGGTCACCGATGGCGGATTGCATCATCAGCTGGCAGCTTCGGGCAACTTCGGTACCGTGGTGCGGCGCAATTATCCTTCAGCGATTGCAAGCCACTACGAGGCCGAGCCGACCGAGGAGGTCAATATCGTCGGATGCCTGTGCACGCCGCTCGATCGGTTCGCCGATAATGCCGCGATGCCCCATGCGGAGGTCGGCGATGTGGTCGCGGTGTTCTGCGCCGGGGCTTACGGTGCGACCGCTTCGCCAAGCGCCTTTCTGGGCCATGGCCCGGCCACCGAAATGCTGGTCTGACCGGCGTTTAGGCGGGGCGTTAACCTGCGCCAACCCGCTGTGCCATATCGGGATGGGGCCGGATTTTGCCCTGTATAACTAACAATATGTTCACCATTTCCAGCGACAAGGGACCCAGTAGCCGGGGGTTCGTGTCGCAGGTCGCTCCTGCACGCTGCACGCACGTCTGGCAGATGAACGGCCAAGGATTCCTGACCAATGATTTACGCCACGCCCGTTTCGCGCCTTCTCGCTATCGGCCTTGCTTCGGCAGCGCTGACAGCCTGTGCGAGCACCGGCCCGCAATTGCCTACCGCCAACTATTCCAGCGACTCCATCGCGCCGTCGGAGGAATACACGATTGGCCCGCTCGACGAGATCACCATCCACGTCTGGCGCAACCCCGAACTCAGCGCTGACAAGGTGCGCGTGCGGCCCGATGGGCGACTGACCATCCCGCTGGTGCAGGACATCCCGGCGGTAGGTAAAACCTCGACTCAATTGCAGGAATACATCGCGGGCGAGCTGGCGAAATATATTGAACAGCCAATCGTTTCGGTGATCGTCAACACGCCTGAAGGCAACTTCACTCAGCAGGTGCGGATCATCGGCGCGACCGGACAACCGGCCTCGCTGCCGTTCCGCGCCAACATGACCGTGCTCGATGCTATGATTGCGGTGGGCGGGCTCAATGAATTTGCGGCTGGCAACCGCGCCAAGCTGATCCGTCTCAATCGCGAAACCGGCAAGCAAGACGAATATCGTCTGCGGTTGTCGGACCTGATCCGCAAGGGCGATTCGAGCGCCAATGTCACTCTGATGCCGGGGGATACGATCATCATCCCGGAAAGCCGGTTCTGACAGGGCGCCGCCGAGCATGACCGAGATTTTTGACGAGCTGCGCGCAGCGCTGTGGTCGGTCTGGCACCGCCGCTGGCTGGCGATTGCGGTGGCCTGGGGCGTGTGCCTGCTGGGCTGGCTGGTCGTCGGCATGATCCCCAACGCCTACGAATCCAAGGCGCGGGTCTATGTCGATGTGCAGGATGTGCTGTCCAAGCAGCTTGGGATTGCGGGGGACGGCAAGGAAGAGATCATGCGCGTGCGGCAAACGCTGTCGAGCGCCAAGAACCTTGAAAAGGTGATCACCTCAACCCGGCTCGGCGAAGGCATTACCGAGCGGAGCGCGCTTGATACCGAGATCGCCACGCTGGAAAAGAAGGTCAAAGTCACCAGCGAGCAGGACAACCTGTTCGAGATCACCGCCGAAATCGGTCGCAGCGATTTGTCCGATGCCGAAAATGCGGTGCTGGCGCGCGATGTGGTGCAGAAGCTGCTCGACATCCTGCGCGAAGAGCACGTGATCGGCAACCGCACGGGGATCAGCACCGCGATCGGCGATCTTGATCGCCAACTCGACGAACGCAAGCTCGAGCTGGAAGAGGCCTAACAGCGCCGCCTGGCGTTCGAGGCGCAGTATCCCGACCTGATCGGAGGATCGGATTCGCTTTCAACCAAGGTCCAGCAGGCCCGCACCGAACTGCGCGATGTCGATGCCGATCTGGCCGCAGCCGAAAGCGCGCTGGTGGCGATTTCAAGCCAGCTGGCCAACACCCCGCGCATGCTCGCAGGCGGGCGCGATGCGACCGGGCCCAAAGCCGCGCTGCAACAGGCACAGACGCAGCTTGCCGAACTGCGCGCGCGTGGGCTTACCGACAATCATCCGGATGTGGTCTCCACCACCAAGCAGGTGGCCATTCTCGCCAGGCAGGCTGCCGCCGCTGGTGACGACGCGGGCGGAACGCCCAATCCGGCGCATTCTTCGCTGATTGCGATCCGCAGTGAACGGCAAGCCGCCGTCGAAGCGCTGCAAGCCCGCCGCGCCGCTTTGCAAAGCAATGCCGCCGGGCTCATCGCAAGTCAGGCAAGCGAGCCAGCCGTGGCCGCCGAGGCCAACCGCATCAGCCGCGATTATGATGTGCTGCGCAAGAATTACGAAAAGCTGCTGGAGGACCGCGAGTCGCTGCGCACGCGCGGGCAGGTTGAGGACAAGGCCAGCCAGTTCCGGTTCGATATCATCCAGCAGCCCGGTGTGCCGCAAAAACCGGATGCGCCCAATCGTCCACTGC
>JAKFWB010000375.1 GCA_021732945.1 Porphyrobacter sp. | reverse complement strand
GAGCGGATGAAGGCAATGAGGCCCTGCCCAATCAGGAGCGTGGCAATGCCTGCCGCCAGTCCGCCTAGGATTGCTCCGAGATGGCCAACATCGTGGCCGAGCAGCAGGAAAGCACAAGTGAGCCCGGCATAGACAGGCAGCGCGTAGCTGGCGAGGCGGAAGAGCAGCGCGAGCACATAAAGGCCAGCCACGGCCCCGAGGATGAGAAAAATGGTCATAAGCGTCCCTTGTCTGGACGCGCTCGCCACCACCACCTCAGCGCAATCTGCGGTGCAAGAATAGCACGGCAGGGCACAGGCCGAAAAGGCGGAATGTGCCTGAGGTTAGCGGCTGAAGGGGTCATATTCGCGAACCACCTGTTCGGGGTCCCCGTCAAATTCGTCAGCGGGGATGACGAAGTAGCCCTGATTGGTTTCGATGAGGACGATGACCGTCATCAGCGTCCGGGAGAGGTTCCAGCCAAGCGATTGTGCGGTTGCCAGTGGCATGTTGCGGCTCCTGCCTAGGAGCGGGACCACCCCGCTCGACAGTCGCCCCACAGGCCGGGGGCTGGCCGCAATCACCGCAGCAAAGCTGCGGCCGCACGCGCACGCGTAGCGGACCCTTCACGGGTTGATTGAAGGAGGACAGGCTTCGAGCCCAGGGATCAGCGGCTATTGCGAGCGAGTGGTTCTGCGGCGGTTCGAGCTATGCCAATTGCGACCAGCTAATTTCGCGGTTCTCTCCGATACTGATCTAGGCATCACTTGAAAACGATGATGACCGGTATCTCAGTCACGAAGCCATTTCATGACCGTCATATCCGGCATTGAGGTTCATATGATCGAGCATCCCAGCACCTATGCCGATGGAGCGCCGCAGCTTTGACTGGAAGCATGGCGGGAAGATGCAACCTGCCTGTGGTCAGCAAGCGCTCAGCTCCTTTCGAGTCGCATCCACGCTGGGGACAGAGTGACTTTCCAACAGCAGCGTCCAGAACCGAAACCGTTGCGGGCGGCGATTGAAAACCCACACCGCTATCAGGCGATGGGGTTCGAGAATGAGTGGGAGAGTTTTGGTGACGCCGAAACAGCTGTCCGAACCTGCGCTATGGCCATCCGGCCATTTCTTCCCGGCATATTACGCCACTGTTACGCGGGGCCAAATTTGAGGCGCGTAATAAGAAAATCAATCTCGGCTTGCGCCGTTAAGTATTGATTTTGCTTGGGAAAACTGGAGCGGGCGAAGGGATTCGAACCCTCGACCCCAACCTTGGCAAGGTTGTGCTCTACCCCTGAGCTACGCCCGCTCACTGGCGCTGGCAAAAACCGAAACATGCGCGGTATCTGCCGGAGAGGCGGCGCGATTAGCAGCGCCTTCCCATGCCTGCAAGCGCAAAATTGGGCCACTTGAGGCTTGATCGCGGGCGCCTGAGCCCTCAGCACGCAATCAGGCGCACGGCGCGCTTCACATTCGCACACTAGGCCCCACATTGGGGCGGACGCGGCGCAGCGCAGCGCCGCCGCAACACGCAGGAGCATTCACTTGGCGAGCATGGGACTGAGCATCGACGAACAAAAGGCGGTCGAGCGCTTCCGCAAGGATGTGGTGGAACCATCGCAGACCAGCCTCATCATCCTCGATTTCTGGGCCGAATGGTGCGGGCCGTGCAAGGCGCTGACCCCGGTGCTGGAAAAGGTCGCCGCCGAATACGCCGACAAGGGCGTGGTGCTGGCCAAGATCAATGTCGATGAAGAACAATTCATCGCCGCGCAGTTTCAGGTGCGATCAATCCCGACGGTCTATGCGATGTTCCAGGGCCAGCCGGTCGCCGATCTCACCAGCGCGCGCAGCGAATCGCAGTTGAAGGCGATGCTGGATCAGCTGCTGGCGCAATTGCCGGTGCAGCCGGGTACCGCTGGCGATTCCGCCGCGCCGCAGGGCCCTTCGCCTGAAGAGATCGCGCAGTTCGTGAAGCTGGGTGAAGAGGCGCTGGCCGCAGCGGATCCGCAGCGCGCCGCCAGCATCTTTGCCCAGATCACCGAATTCGCGCCCGACAACGCCCCCGCCCATGCCGGGCTGGTGCGCGCGCTGGTGCAATTGGGCGAGGTGGACGATGCGCGGCAGGTGATGGCCGTGATCGACAGCGATCCGCGGCTTGCCGCCGATCCCGCGATGGGCCCGGCCAAAAGCGCGCTCGAGCTGGCTGGCACAAAGGTTGAGGACAGCGAATTGGCCGCGCTGCGCGCCGCTGCTATTGCCGCGCCCGATGATCAGGCCGCGCAGCTCGCCTTTGCCGAAGCCGCCTTCGCCGCGGGGGCGCGCGATGAAGCTGCCGACACCCTGCTTGCCATGATCACGGCGGATCGCGAATGGAACGAAGGTGCAGCCCGCGCCAAGCTGCTGAAGATTTTCGAGGCGACAGGACTGGAAGACGAATGGGTCGTCAGCGTCCGTCGCCGCTTGTCGCGCGTATTGTTCGGATGAGTAAACGTTTATCGATCTTCCCGCTGACGGGCGCCGTGCTGTTTCCGGGCATGCAATTGCCGCTTCATTTCTTTGAACCGCGTTACCGCGCGCTGGTGAGCGATGCGTTGATCCGTGACCGCCAGATCGCGATGATCCAGCCGCAGCGTCCGCAAGAGGGCGCGCCGCTGTACAAGGTTGGCTGCGTCGGGCGGATTGGTGAGGTGCAGGCGCTGGACGATGGACGCTACAATGTCATCCTTGAAGGGGTGGCGCGGTTCCGGATGCTGCGCGAATTGGATGTCACCACCGCCTTCCGCCAGATCGAGGCGGATATCTTCGATGAAGACACGGAGGAAACGCTCAGCCACGCCCAGCGCGGCGGGTTTGAGCGCGAGGCGCGGGCCTTTGCCGATGCGCAGGGTTATAGTGTCGACTGGGATTCGGTCGATCGGCTGGATGATCGATCGCTCATCAACGGCGTATCGCAAATCGCGCCGTTCGATCCGGCCAGCAAGCAGGCGCTGCTGGAAGCCGAGACGCTGACGGATCGCTGCGAATTGCTGGTGCAGCTGATGCAATTCTATGGCCGCACCGATGGCGGCGAGGAGATTACGACGCTGCAATAGCGGTCGTTGGGCCTATGCGGCTTCCGCACCCCGGCGGCTGAGCTGGCGCGAATAGACCCAGCCGATCCCGATCAGGCTGAAGCCCAGCGCCATGAAGCTGGCGATCCGCAGCAGGCCCTCCAGCCCGGCGGCGTCGATCAGGAACACCTTGACCACCGCAACCAGCATCAACACCAGCGAACCAATGCGCCAGCTGCGCGCGTTGCGCGACGATCCCCACCACAGGAAACCCAGCGCCAGCGCGATGCCCAGCAGCGAGATCAGCAGGCTTTCACTCTGATCGATCAGGCGCGCAGTCAGCACCGACCCGGCAAACACTTGCCGCAGCAGCGAAAAGGCCAGCAGCGACAATAGCGCCATGGTTGCAGCATCCAGCGCGTGCTGCACCGCCGCCGGGACTTCGCCCCACTGCGCCCTGGCCAGCCAAATCCCGCCAATCGCGGTGAGGTAAGCCAGCGTCAGCCAGTTGGCGATCGGGGTCGGCCCGACATGTTGCACGCTCCATAGCGGGTTGTGCAGCACCAGTGTGAACCACCCGAAATGCGCCAGCGCCAAAGCGATCAGGCCAAGGCCGACAAGGCGGCGCAGCTCCGCAGGCAGGCACTGCCCGGCGCCATAGGCGGCCAGCACCAGCAATGCCTGCCAGATGCTGCGTTCGCCCATGCCCAGTTGCTCAAACCGCAGCAGCGAGGTGATGCCGAAGACGAGCTTGTAAAGGCTGTGGACCGTAATGATGGCAACAATGCCAAGCCCAAGCAGCACGCCCGCGCGAAAATCGATCCGCCGATCTTGGCCCTTGGCAAAGAATACTGAGAGCGCTGCGCCGAGCGGCAGGATCCGCAGCGCCAGATCGACCGGCGCAATCGCGTTGCGGGCGAGGAATGGCTCTCCGATTAGCGCCAGAGCCGCGCCCGTCGCCCACCCTGCCAAAGGCACCAGCGCCCATGCGCCTGTGATCGCGAGCGCGGTGGCCCACGCGCCGCTGCGTGCGGGCTGCGTGACAAACAAGGCTATCGCCGCGCCAGCCGCGATCCATGGCAAGGGGCCACTCGGCACGATCTGTGCCACCACGCCGTAGATAAGCCCGGTCGCCAGCACCTCTGCCACCGCGCGCTCTAATCCGTGGCGCGCGATCAGTGCCATTGCCACAAAGGGCACGGCACTCGCGCTCCAGCGAACCACCGCGCGCAGCATGTCGGTTTTTTGCTGCAAGTCCCCAAGGTGCGAGAATTCCTCCGCAAACCCCGGACTGACTGCCAGTGTGATCAGCGTCACCGCAGCGCCCGCCCATGCCGCGCCGCTCAGCACCGCTGCGGGGCGTTGCCAGTAACACCAGATGATCACCGCCGTGACCAGAGCCGCCATGACCGGGGCGAACCATGCGGAGGTGAGCAGCAACAGCGCCGCGAACATCAGCAGAGCTGCGGGGACGAGCAGGATCAGCGTAGTGCGCGGCTGCGTTTCCTCGCCCCGCTGCCACACCAGCGCAAAGGCTGCGCCCGGCAGCAGCGCCAGCGCGGCCATGCTTGCCCCCAGCAACGGCTCGCTGAGGTCGGCGCCCAAGCTGCCATAGCGGGCGTAGATGGCGATCCCCATGATGACGCTGACCGCAGAAAGCTGCGCCAGATCGATCAGCTTCGCCCGCCCGAGGGCATGATAGGCCAGCGGAACCCCGGCGAAGATGGCGACCTGCGCGGCGGCAATCATAGCGTAGAAACGCGGATCGGGCTCGGGCCAGATGATCAGCAGCCAAAGGCCCAGCCCGGCAGCCACCAGCGCGCCCAGCCGCAGCTGCTCGAACCGCCAGCCTAGCCCGGCCAGCGCGGCCCCGATCAGGATATAAAGCCCCCATGTCAGAGGCGCAAACCCGGCATTGCTGACCAGCACTGCCATCTGCAAGGTCGCGATGGCTCCGGCGGCAAGATGCGGCAGACGCGGGCCGCCCTTGGCGTGCAGAAAGGCGGGCAGCATCGTGCCCAGCACCACCAGATAGAAACCCAGTGCGGCAAAGTCCGAACGGGTCGAAATACCCGCAAACATCATCAGCGCGCCCCAGCCGAGCCCGGCGGCCAGCGCTGCATAGCCTAGCCATGGTCGACCTTGCGCCTGACCGCTCCACGCCAGACCGCCGGTAATCAGCGCGAGGTAGAACGACAGCAGCGGCACATTGGCGCTGTCGCTATCCACCAGCAGCGGCGCGGCAAACCCGCCGACCAGCCCGATCACCGCACTCGGCAAGCCAAAGCGGAACGACAGCGCAATCGCCCCGCCCGTCACGCTCGCCAGCCCCAGAAATGCCGCGCCCGCGCCAATCAGGCCGTAGGTTGTGCCCGCCAGATAGAACGCGCCGTACAAGGTGGCGAGCCCTGCCCCGGCCAGCGCCTGGCGCACACGCGGATCGCGCACACGGTCTTCATAGCGGAACGCCGCCTCTGCCCCGGCGAGCAGCGCCAGCCCGAACACAAAGCTCAGCGCGACCCGTACAGCAGGCGTCAGCAGACCCGCCTCGATCGAAAAGCGGACGAGGAAAATCCCCGCAATCGCCAGCGCAAATCCGCCGCCCCAGATCGGCAGGCGGCGGCCGAAGATGTCCTCAAAATCGAACGAAAGGCCACGTTTCGCCTCGCCATACCGCACTGGATCGGGCGCGGCATCATAGGCCATGGCGGGCTCTGCCATTGCCGGTTCCGGGGTGACCGGCTGCGAGGGCGGCGTCTCGATGGGTTCGGTGCTCGGCTCGGGCAGTTCGATGGGCGCTCGGTCGGGTGGCTCGGCAGCAACCGTTTCGATTATCGGCGCTGGCACTGCTTGGTCCGGCAGGTCCGCTGGCGCTTCGTCCGGCGATGGGCTTGGGGCAAAGACACCCTGCGGCGGACCATGCTCGCGCGAAAGTTCGAACACGCGGCGTTCAAGCCTGTCGATCCGCACCCACGAGGCCGCGATCAGACCGCCGAACAGAAGAATAAGGACAAATTCCATGATCCCGCACCCTTATTCGCTGCGGCGGGGCCGGATTGCAAATGCCAAATGTCTGGCACAGCACGATTTGCGAGGACCATGTCGTCCGCTGTTCACGCCGCTTCTGCACAGAAAAAAAGCCCGGAACCTTGCGGTTCCGGGCTTGCCAGCCCGCCCCAGGGGGAAGGGGGCG
>JAKFWB010000269.1 GCA_021732945.1 Porphyrobacter sp. | reverse complement strand
GGCCGCCGCGATGGGGGCGGAAGTGACCGTGCTCAGCCGCTCCGAAAGCAAGCGCGCCGATGCCGCAAAGCTGGGTGCGCATGCCTTCCTCAACACCGATGATAAAGCCGCGATGAAGGCCAAGCGTGGCTATTTCGACATGGTCCTGAACACGATCCCCGTGCGCCATGATGTCGTGCCCTATCTCCACCTGCTCAGGATTGACGGGGTGCAGGTGCTGGTCGGGCTGATCGGGACGATGCCCGAAATTCACACCGGGGTGCTGCTGGGCCGCAAGGTGTTGACTGGCAGCGGCATTGGCGGGCTGGCTGAAACGCAGGAAATGCTCGATTTCTGCGCCGAGCATACCATCTTGCCCGATATCGAAATCATCAGGATGCAGGATATCGCCGCCGCCTATGACCGGATGGAGGCGAGCGACATCAAGTATCGCTTCGTCATCGATATGGAGAGCCTGCGGACAGGCTGAACCAGTGATGCAAGTTTGCAACGCAATAAATGCAATGCATGCACCCCTCACAGCAAAACATTTGTGCAGCAGGCGCGAATTCTGCCACGGCATAGGGCGTTGTAATGGTAGCCCACCCATAAGCAGAGGCACCGTGCAGCACGCAGGCGGAACGATCCAAACCTCTCTATGGAGCGTTCCTTATGTCCATTCGTTTTGCCTCGGCTGCTTCGGCCGTCGCTCTCATCGCCTGTCTTTCCGCGCCCGCCTTCGCGAGCGAAACGGAAACCGCCGTTGCTGGCTCAGCCGATGCCATCGAAATCGATGACACCGAAATCACCGTATCTGACGACGCCGCAGTTGCCCTGCGCGCAATCGAGCCGATCGATCTCGCCACCGCCAGCCATCAGGCTGAAGACACACCGGCGATCACCATCTCGGGCGCAGCCACCCTCGCCTCCGACTACCGCTTCCGCGGCGTTTCGCAGTCGGATGAAGGCATCGCCGCACAGGCAGGCCTCACCGTCAGCCATTCGAGCGGATTTTACGTCGGTGCCTGGGGATCAAACCTGGCCGGATGGGGCACCTTTGGCGGCTCCAACACCGAACTCGATCTCTACGCTGGCTTCAAGCTTCCCGTGGGTGAAGGCACGCTGGATGCCGGTCTGACCTGGTACATGTATCCCAGCGGCCTCGACACCACTGACTTTGCCGAGCTTTACGCCAAGCTTTCGGGCAGCGTCGGCCCGGTCGGGCTGACGGCAGGCGTGTTCTACGCGCCGCAGCAGGAAGCGCTGGGCAATGCCTTCCCCGTCGGCGCTCCGGCCGATCCGGGTGACAAGGAAGACAACCTCTACCTGTCGGGCGATGCGACCTACGGGATCAGCGGCGCGCCGATCACTCTGAAGGCCCACCTCGGCTATTCGGACGGCAACCCCGGCCTTGGCCCCAACGGCACCAGCGTGGCGCCGACCGGGACCTATTTCGACTGGCTGGTCGGGGCAGACATTGTGCCGATTTCAGGCCTGACGCTGACGGTCGCCTATGTCGATACCGACATTTCGGAAGCCGAAGCGGCGCTGATCCGTCCGAACTTCGCCACGCTTGACGGGGATTCGATTTCGGATGCCACCGTGGTGTTCTCGGTCACTGCATCGTTCTGATCGCCTGATTAAAGCTTGCGACCCGGAGGGGACGCTCTGCCACGCGGCAGGGCGTCCCTTTTCATTTGCCCGTGCGCCTTATAGTGTCGCGGCCTACGCTGATGACCGGTGGGTGGGAGAGCGATAATGATGCGGATGGCACTCTGGGCAGTCGGCTGCGCGGCGCTGGCTCTGACTCCTGTGAGCGAAGCGGCGGCGGGCAAGCGGTATCAGGCCAGCATCACTCGCACCACCTATGGCATCCCGCATATCGAGGCGCGGACCTGGCAAGGGGTCGGCTACGGCGTCGCCTATGCCTATGCCGAGGACAACCTGTGCCTGCTGGCGGAGGAATTCGCCACGGTGGCGGGGACACGTTCCTTGCATTTCGGCCCAGAAGGCAAGGCAGTGCTGGGCTTTCAGGAGGTCGACAACCTTTCGTCCGACATATTCTTCCGCGCGATGATCGATCTGCCCGCCTTGCGCGAAGGCGCGAAGGCGCAGTCGCCCGCCGCGCAGCTGCTGTCCGAAGGCTATGTCGCGGGCTATAACCGGTTCCTGAAAGATGCCGGGGCCGATGGCATTCCCGCCGAATGCCGGGGCAAGCCCTGGGTGCGGGCCATCACGCAGGACGACATCTTGCGGCTGAACGAAAAGCTGGTGCTGCAAGCCAGCTCACTCGCGCTGGCGGGCGGGATTGCCAATGCCGCCCCGCCCGGCCCTGCGCAGCCCAAAGTCTCGCTCGCGCTCCCCCGTCCCGGCGGCTTGGGGCTCGGCAGCAATGGCTGGGCGTTCGGCGGCGATGCGACGGCGGACGGACGCGGGCTGGTGATCGGCAACCCGCACTTCCCCTGGCACGGGCCAAACCGGTTCTGGCAGATGCATGTCACCGGCCCCGATGGGTATGATGCGATGGGCGTCGGGCTGGCTGGCACGCCGATCCCGGCGCTGGGCTTCAACCGCGATGTCGCCTGGACCCACACCGTCACCGCAGCGCGGCACTTCACCATGTACCAGCTGGCGATCGATCCCGCTGATCCCACGCGCTATCTGGTGGATGGGAAGAGCGTGGCGATGGAGCCGCGCAGCGTCACCGTGCCGATGCCCGATGGCACCCCCGCCGTCACCCGCGTGCTCTATTCGACGCGGTTCGGCCCGGTGCTTGTCGCACCGGAATCGGGCATCACCTGGAACGCCGCAATGGCCTTTGCGATGAGGGATGCGAACCGCGGCAACAACCGCGCGATCGATACCTGGGTACGGATCGGGCAGGCGAAGAATGTGGGAGAGATCAAGGCGGCAGTCAGTGACACGCTCGGCATCCCGTGGGTCAACACCATCGCAGCCGACCGCAATGGCGATGCGCTGCATGCCGATGTGACGGCGGTGCCGAATGTCTCGGCAGACAAGATCAAGACCTGCTCAACCCCGATCTCCGGCCTGTTCGCCTCACTCGCCACGCTGCTCGATGGCGCGCGGACGGCGTGCGACTGGGATGTAGCGGCCGGAACGCCAGCGCCCGGTCTGATGCCCGCGAGCGATCAGGCCGCAACCATCCGGCGCGATTACCTCACCAATTCCAACGATTCCTATTGGCTCAGCAATCCGCGCAGCCCGCACCCTGCGCTGTCGCCGATCCTTGGCAAGCATGCCAGCGAGCTAACCTTGCGCACCCGATCGAACTTCACCGAGACCGAGGCGATGCTGGCGGACGGCAAGGTCGATCACGCCCGCGCCAAGGCGCTGGCCTTCGGCAACAAGAGCCTCGCCGCCGATCTGGTGGTGGGCGAGATCGCCGTGCTGTGCACGCTGGCCGCTGAACCATCCGACAGCGTGACGCGCGGCTGCGCAGCGATGGCGGATTGGGATCGCCGGTTTGATACGGACAGCCGGGGCGCGGCGCTGTTCCGGGTGTTCTGGCCCAAGGTCGCGCGGATGGCGGGCCTGTGGCAGGTGCCGTTCGATCCGGCTGATCCTGTCAACACCCCGCGCGCGCTGGCGATTGACGGGCCAAAGGGCGAAAAACTGCTCGCCGCCTTGGGCGAGGCTGTGGCCCAGCTCGATACGGCAGGCGTTGCGCCCGATGCCGCATGGGGCAGCGTGCAGCAATGGCCCGTGGGCGAACGCCGCATCCCGATCCACGGCGGGCCGGGCGAAGCGGGCGTGCTCAATATGCAGGAAGCGCGGCGGATTCCGGGCGGCCCCTTGGCGCCGGTGCATGGCACAAGCTATATCCAGATCGTCGGCTTCGATGATGCTGGCCCGGTGGCGGACGCGATCCTGAGCTACAGTCAGTCGACCGATCCGGCCTCGCCCCACTTCGCCGATCAGACGGCTGCCTACGCGGTCAAGCAGTGGCACCGCCTGCCCTTCGCCGCCAAGGCCATCCGCGCGGAAGCGATCAGCAAGAAGCGCAAGATTTCCGAGTGATCGCCGTCATGCGCTTCATCGCTATCGCCGCGGATTACCGCTGCTTGCCACCATTTGCCGCCGGAGCCGCCGATGGACCGGGCTGAACGGCTGGCCGCGCTCGCATCCTTCTTTGCGTGCAATGGGGCCGAGGCGGAGCGGCTCAACGATGCCATGGCCTTCGTGACCTACGCCCATGGCCAGACGCTGATCCATCAGGGCGATCTGGGCGCGAAGGTGTGGATCGTGCTCGCCGGGCAAGCGCAATTGCAGGTGATCGGCGGCGATGGGCAAGTGCAATTGCTGATGGCGCACGGCCCGGGCGAGCTGTTCGGCGCGCTGCCGCATGAGCGAGTGTTCGTATCCGATGTCATCGCGCGTGACCGTATCGCCGTGCTCGAAATTGCCTCGGTCAGCCTCACCCGGCTGGTGCAGCAGGAAGTGCGGATCGGCAGCGGGTTGGCGATGATCCTTGCGCGGCAATACCACGCCGCGCTGGACCGGATGGCGGCGCGCATCACGCTGTCGGCGACCGGCCGGGTCTGCGCCGAATTGCTGAGTGCGGCAGGCGACAGCAATACCATCGCACCGCCGCCGGTGGTGGCCGCGCTTGGCCTGATGGCGCAGACCACGCGCGAAACCGCCTCACGCGCGATCAACGGGCTGATGCGGCGCGGCATCGTGCATCGCGACGCGGACCGGCTGACCATCGTCTCGCGCAAGCTGCTTGAGGATATGGTTATCTAAGGCACTGACGCTAAGCCGGAAGCACGCTCCAGATCGGCTCGCGGCCCGATGGCAGGGGCAGTTCGCCCAGCTCTTCGACCGTGCCGTCCCACCCGGCGTGGACGAGCGCCATTGCCGTGGCTTCATCGCACACCACCGCGCCGGGGTTCGCCACCGCCGCGAGCGCGGCGGCGTGCTGCAACAGCGGCGCGGGGGGCTGATCCGGATCACACGGCGCCACGATAATCGCTGCCCCTGCGCCATCGCCAGCGCTGGCGAGGCGGCTCGCCTCATCCGCTGCGGCCAAAAGATCAGCGTGCATCGACCATGACGCCTCACCCGCCCACACCACGGTCTGCAAGGATTGGCCGGTCACGCCCGGACTGCGCTTCGATCCCGCCGACCGCACCCCCTCGATGATCGTCAGCGAACGGCCGACAGCGCGCCACGATGCCAATTGCGGACGCAGGCTCTCGCTCTCGCCGACCACGGTCACCGCGCAGGCCCGGCTGGCGAGCACCTGCGCATTGCGCACCGCACGCCCCATCGCGACCCAATCGGCATATTCCACCGCCAGCGGCAGCGAAGGATCGGCCAGCCCATAGACCGTAGTGCTGGTCGCCTGCGCCAGCGCCGCATCAAACCGCGCCGTCCAGTGGTCACCGAACGCCGCGACCGAGATCTGGCGAAACTGATCGACCGGATAGGGCAGCACAACGTGCAGCTCTGCCGCCGGGCATTCCGCATCGCGCCAGGCGACGAAGGCTTCGGCAAACAGCAGGTCAGCCCCGGCGGCGAGCGCGCCGTAAGCAAAGCCCGGCCGATCGCTGGCGATGAACTGCGCCAGCGCCGCCGCGACGCCGGACGCATCGGGGGCGAGGCCAGCGATCCCGCTGAAGTGAACGCTCGGCGGCGGCCGATGCGGATCGAGCCACGCCGCATCCCAGCCCTTTTCAGCAAGGATCAGCGCGAATTGCGCGATGGTGGCTGCATGATCCTCCCATGCATGCGGCTGGCGCGCAATCGCCCTGCGCAGCGCGGCGCGCGCTTCGACCTCCTGATCGAGCAGCAGCAAGGCCTCGGCCCGGGTTGCCTCACGCCAATAGGGGGTTTCGCCCTCCATCGGATCGGCTGCAATCATATCGAGCACATCTTGCGCAAAGCGCCGGGCCTGCGCGGGCTTGCCAGCAAAGAGCGAGAGCGAGGCGGCGTTGATCAGCGGATAGCTTGAACCAGCAATGCCCGCCGCCTTGGCGTAAAGCTGCGCAGATTGATCAAACAGCCGCGCCTGCTCGGCCCCCTTGCCCGCGCGCTTGGCCCGATCCTTGATAAGCCGCGCCTGCAAACTGAGCGCGCGCGGATCATTATCGGAATCGAGCAGCCCCTGCTGCGCCATCAAAGCCCAAGCCCGCTCCGGCGAACCGGAACGGGCAAGGCGCAGGATTTGGGCGTGAGGGGTGAGCACGGGGGCGGCCTGAGACTATTCGATGACGATCATGCTTGACCCACCACGCGGGTGAATGCCG
>JAKFWB010000016.1 GCA_021732945.1 Porphyrobacter sp. | reverse complement strand
GCGTAGCCAAGGGGCCAGTTGGATTGAACGCCAAAAGCGAGTTCATGGTCCCGTTGTCATTGGATTTGAGATATTAGCCAGCGATCGTGAGTTTCATCGGAACCGCATCAGGCGCAATTAAAATGGTTGCGCGGGTTGATACGTCCGATTCGATATCTCCCAAGGGGGCGCCGGTAAAGGCATTCTCGCCATAGCCATCTCGTTCGGTATACCGACCAGCAACTCGAACAGAAAGCTCGTCGCCTGCGATCGGAACTGTTACAGCGCCTTCAATGAGGCGGTGATCGAAATTGCCAAGTTCGGCTCTCACATAGCCAGAAAAATCGCCAGTTGGCTTCACAGTTGTGAAAGATACCGCGCCGCCCGTGGTATTGCGACCGAAAAGCGTGCCTTGCGTCCCCCGTAGAACCTGAATGTTCTCTACGTCCAAGAAGCCTAAGTTGCTGGAGATCGGCCGCGCAAGATATACGCCATCGAGATAGATGCCGACTGCAGAGTCAGACACCGAATTCGGGCTGTTTTGCGCATTTCCGCGAAGTGCATAGGTAACGATTGCTGATGGCCCCGTGCCGGCGCCACGCGATATCAGCCCAGGCGCAATGCGTTGCACGTCGAGTGCTGTTTCAAGCTGGAGTTCGACAATCCGCTGAGCGTCGACGACTGAAACCGCAATGGGAACCCTTTGCAGATTTTCCTCGGTTCGACGAGCGGTCACGATGATTGTACCAAATCCCTCTTGATTATCGGCCGTTTCGCTATCTGGATCCTCAACGGCTGCGTCTTGCGCAATCGCTGCGGTTGACAATCCAGACAGCGCTGCCGCGGTCGCTAAAAAGCCGAGCTTAATTTGTCTAATTTGCATTGTTGAAACTCTCCCATCGCTTGCCCTTTTTGCCGGGCAATTAACCTGCAGATTACGCATCCTAGAGGCGATCAGGACAATAAGGGCTGTGCAAGGCGGAGTTCCTATCTAAAGGTAGGAACAACCTCACGGGGGCAATCTAGGCTACCATCCTGTAGCAAAAGGGCCACATCTCACTTTCATGGCTTGTGGTACGCCCGCCAATCTCGTTACGCGAACTGATATAGGGTTCTGGAATGTCATACGGGCCGCTTGCCGATGTTCGACTCCTAGAAATTGACGCAATCGGCCCGGTTCCACTTTGCGGTATGATCTTATCGGGGCTCGGTGTTGAAATCGTGCGAGTTACAAGGCCGGGCGGGCATTCAGCTTGGGACGACATTGGTAATGCTGTTGTCTTGCGCGGGCGCACGCAGGTGGAACTCGATCTCAAGTCCGATAGCGGTAAGCAAGCGGTGCTTGATCTGGTGGCGCTGTCCGACGGGCTCATCGAGGGCGCGCGTCCCGGCGTAATGGAAAGGCTGGGGCTGGGACCGGATCAATGCCTGGCCCGCAATCCCGCGTTCGTCTTTGGCCGGATGACCGGATGGGGGCAGGAGGGCAGCCTCACCAAGGCGGCCGGGCACGACATCAATTACATCGCCATGACAGGCGCCTTGCACGCCATCGGCAAGCGGGGCGAGCCGCCCACCGTTCCGCTCAATCTGGTGGGAGACTATGCGGGTGGCACCATGTTTCTGGCGCTTGGCATGGTCTCGGCCATTCTTTCTGCGCGGGGCACCGGCAAGGGGCAGGTGGTCGATGCCGCCATGGTCGATGGTGTAGCGAACCTGCTTGGCCTTTATCATGCCTTCTTGGCCAATGGCATGTGGGAGGATCAGCCCGAATCGAACCTGCTCGATGGCGCGGCACCGTTTTATCGGTGCTATCTGTGCGGTTGCGGCGGCTCGGTTGCGATCGGCGCGCTGGAGCCGCAATTCTTCGCCTTGCTGCTTGATGGGCTGGAAGTACCGCAGGATCGCTATCGCCAGCACGACCGCGCCCAGTGGCCCGCCATGCAGGCGGAATTCGAGCGGATCTTCGCGTCGCAGCCGCGTGATGAGTGGGAGAAACGATTTGCCGGGACCGACGCTTGCGTATCGCCGGTGCTTTCGTTGGCCGAGGCAACGCGCCACCCGCTGAATGACGAGCGCGGTGTTTTCCTGCAGCACAATGGCGTGATGCAGGCTGCGCCGGCTCCGCGCTTTTCAGTCACGCCGGGAGAGGTGAGCGAGGGCAAGGCCGCCACGGTGGACGATGTGCTGAAGGCCTGGGCTAGATCCTGATCACCCGCTTGCCAGAATTTTCGCCGCGATAGAGTCCGGCGAGCGCATCCGGGCAGGCGTCCAGCCCGTTCAGGACTTCTTCGGAATAGCGAAGCTTGCCATCGCGCACCCACTGCGCCAGCTTTTCGACCGCTTCTTCCCACCTGTCCATGTGGTCGAAGACTACAAAGCCCTGCATGCGCGCCCGCTTCACCAGCAGGTGGCGTTCCACCCGGGGGCCGGTTGGCCAGGGGGACCAGCGGTCGATGGCCGCTGTGCCGCAGTTCACAACTCTTGCCCTCAGCGCCAGATGGGGCAGCACCGCATCGCTGACTTGGCCGGACGTATTGTCGAAGTAGATATCCACGCCATCGGGACATGCTTGAGCAATCGCCGCATCCAGCGTTCCGACTTTGTAATCAATGGCCGCATCGTAGCCGAATTCCTTCATGCATCGCCGTGCCTTGCCGACACCTCCGGCAATGCCCACCGTGCGGCAACCTAGCAAACGCCCGATCTGCCCCACGGCAGAGCCGACAGAGCCAGCCGCCGTTGAGACGACCAGCGTATCGCCAGGTTTCGGCTCACCAACCAGCGTGAGGGCAAGTAAGGCGGTCACACCGTTGATACCCAGAACACCCAGCGCCAATGAGGCGGGCAGGTCGATCTGCGTTACTTCGCGCACAATTGCCTCCGGCTTCACAATTGCGAATTGCTGCCAGCCGAACCAGCCCAGCACGATCTGGCCTGCGTGCCAGTCCGGGCTGCGGCTTTCGACGACCTTGCCAACCGCGAGCGAGCGCATCACGCCGCCGATGGGAGCCGGGTCCGAATAATTTCCGCTATCGGCAATCCAGCCCCGCATGGCCGGATCTACTGAAAGGAACTGATTGGCCACGCACACCTCGCCATCTCGCAACGGGGGCAGGGCGGCCTCCTCAATCGCGAAATCGTTTGCTTGCGCGATGCCGGCGGGCCGCGAGACAAGGATTACCCTTTTATTCAGTGAAGGCTTCGGCTGTGTCATGGCTTGCCAAAAAGACAGGGTCCTGACGGCGGACCTCCTATCGCAGGGTAGGTGTTGAGGGCGGCGCTCGTCTGGATGGCAAATCCAAAAGGGCGGACATCGGTCCGTTCAGCGTCGACCTTGGGAGAGTCACTCCAATGCGTGAAGTGTTTATCTACGACCATGTCCGGACGCCGCGTGGCCGCGGGCGGCCTGATGGTTCCTTGCATGAGATTACCGCGATTGAGCTTGTCACCCAGTTGCTTGAAGCGATCCGCGATCGCAACGGCCTGGACACGGCGCTGTTGGATGACGTGGTAATCGGTTGCGCGCAGCCTGTTGGCGAGCAGGGCGGGGTGCTGGCGCGCAGCGCGGTGATCAATGCCAAGTATGCCCAGACTGTGGCGGCCCAGCAGTTGCATCGCTTCTGTGCATCGGGCCTGGAAGCGGTGAATAGCGTGGCCGCGCAAATCGGCACCGGGATGGCCAGCGCCGGCATCGGCGGCGGCGTGGAAAGCATGAGCCGGGTGGTGATGGGTTACGATAGCGGTGCCTGGGTGGCAGACCCGGCCGTGGCATTTGAAAACTACTACACCCCGCAGGGGATCGGTGCCGATATCATTGCCACGCTGGAGGGTTATTCGCGCGACGATGTTGATCGCTATGCGGTGGAAAGCCAGCGCCGTGCGGCGGCATCATGGGATGCAGGGGTCTTCGAACGCTCAATCGTTCCTGTGAAGGATGTAATGGGCGAGGTGATCCTGGATCACGACGAGTATCGTCGTCCGGCGACTACGCTCGAATCGCTTTCCGGTCTGCGCGCTGCCTTCCAAGGCTTTGCCGACATGGGCTTTTCGCGCGTGGTGAAAGAACGGTATCCGCAGATCGAAGAGATCAACCACGTCCACACCGGCGGCAATTCCAGCGGGATTGTCGACGGATCGGGCATCGTGATGCTCGGCGATGCCGAGTTCGGCAAGGCTGCCGGGCTCAAGCCGCGCGCGCGCATCAAGGGCTGGGCTTCGATCGGATCGGAGCCCACGGTCATGCTAACCGCCCCGGCGGCGGTGGCACGCAAGGCGCTGAAGAATGTCGGCATGTCGAAAGACGATATCGACCTTTACGAACTGAATGAGGCCTTTGCCAGCGTGGTGCTGCGGTTCATGGATCACATGGACGTCAGCCATGACAAGACCAACGTGGCCGGCGGCGCGATTGCGCTAGGCCATCCGCTGGGGGCAACGGGCGCCATGATCCTGGGCACCGTGTTGGACGAGCTCGAACGCCGCGATCTCAACACCGCCATGACCTTGCTGTGCGCCGGTAACGGCCTCGGCACTGCCACTATCATCGAACGGGTCTGACCCGATGAGCGAAAGCGCAAAGAGCGAAACAATGCGACACATCAAGCTGGAAAAGGGCGCCGATGGCGTCGCCATTCTCACCCTCGACAATACCGATGAAAGCATGAATGTCGTTTCCGCAGAATGGCTGGACGATATGAATGCGGCCATTGCCGATTTGCGGGATGACGAATCCGTTAGCGGCGTGATCATCGCTTCGGGCAAGAAGGCTTTCATGGCCGGCGCCGATCTAAAGCTGATGGTCGAAGGTTACGAGACCATGTCGCGCCAGGATGCCTATGGCTTCAGCCAGAAGGCCACGGCCATGCACCGTGCGCTGGAAACCATGGGCAAGCCGGTGGCCTGCGCCATGAACGGGCTGGCGCTTGGCGGGGGATTCGAGCTGGCACTGGCTTGCCATTACCGCGTTCTGGCAGACGATCCGCGCGCGGTTGTGGGCTTGCCGGAAGTAAACCTTGGCTTGCTGCCGGGATCGGGCGGAACGCAGCGCCTGCCGCGTCTGGTCGGGCGCAAGAAAGGCCTCGACCTGCTGCTGTCCGGTCGTTCCGTTGCCCCGAAGGAGGCGCTTGAACTTGGCATTGTGGACGAGATCGTTGCAGTCAATCAACTGGTGGAACGGGCGCGGCAGTGGCTGGCGACCAATCCGGCAGCGGAACGGATCTGGGACGTGAAGGGCTATGCCATTCCCGAAATGCGCGGCATGATCGTGCCCGAAATCGCCATGGATTATTCGATTAACGTGGCCAAGGTGGCGGGCAAGCACGGATACAATTATCCTGCCCCGGCGGCGATCCTTTCTTGCGTGTTCGAAGGGTTGCAGCTGCCAATGGACAAGGCGCTTTCGGTGGAGAGCAAGTACTTCGCCAACCTGCTTACCGGTCCTGTGGCGCGCAATATCATCCGCACCACATTCATTTCCAAGCAGGCGGCGGAAAAGGGCGCGCGCCGTCCTGCCGGTGTCGCCGACTCCGAAGTGAAGAAGCTGGGCGTGCTGGGGGCAGGGATGATGGGTGCAGGCATTGCGCTGGTCGCTGCCAAGGCCGGTATCGACGTGGTGCTGATAGACCGCGACACGGCCACTGCCGAAAAGGGCAAGGGCTACAGCGAAAAGGTGTTCGGCAAAGAGGTACAGCGCGGCAAGATGGCGCAGGACAAGGCCGATGCCACGCTTGCCCGCATCACCCCAACCGACGATTTCGCGCTGCTGGATGGTTGCGACCTGGTGGTGGAAGCCGTGTTCGAGGACATGGGCATCAAGGCCGAAACCACGCACAAGGCAGAAGCCGTGCTGCCCGAAAGCGCCACTTTCGCCACCAACACATCCACCCTGCCGATTTCGGAACTGGCCAAGGCATCCAAACGGCCCGAACAATATATCGGTCTGCACTTCTTCTCACCGGTGGACCGGATGGGACTGGTGGAAGTCATCATGGGTGCGCAGACCTCTGACGAGACGCTGGCCAAGTCGCTCGATTTCATCGCCCAGATCCGCAAGACGCCGATTGTGGTGAACGATGCGCAAGGCTTCTACACCAGCCGCGTGTTCCGCATGTTCATCTTTGAAGGCGCAGCAATGCTGGAAGATGGCGTGGAACCGGCACGAATCGAGAATGCAGCCAAGGCCGCCAGCTTCCCGATCGGTCCGCTGGCCTTGCTGGATGAGGTGACCATCGATCTGCCGGTAAAGATCCTGAAGGATGCCGAAGGCAAGGAAGGTAATCTTT
>JAKFWB010000592.1 GCA_021732945.1 Porphyrobacter sp. | reverse complement strand
GTACCCTCGGAGAAAACGGAAGCTTCACGCCTTCGGCGGCTTCCGTTTTCTCCGAGGGTACAGGCTACACACCGAGTCTGTGGCTGAAGCCAGTATCCGATTGAAGTCGGAGGGGTTCCTCCCCAAAGTGAGACTCTAAAATCCGTGCATGAATGAAGGTGCATTCCAGCGGAATCAAAACAACGTGGAGAAGGCCAGTTGCGATATGTCGCGACGCCTTGCACCCAGATCATTCAATCACGGATAAGTTCGATCATTCAGTGGATCATTGGGCGCGCAGGCTCACGAGGTAATGGAATTTAGGAATATCAGATTGATCAGCCGAGCGGTATGATCGCCCTATTTTGTTGGCTTGCGAATTTGATCAGCGAGAAACTCTGCAAAGGGAATAATGTTCTGATGGACACTCGCTTGTTCAAGCGCACTCATGTAGCGATTGCGTTGCTCGACAGGAACAACCGTCCACGGATAACCGCCACTCGCCATCATTACATTCATCAAGAAACGCCCCATGCGTCCGTTCCCATCAAAATACGGGTGGATATAAACGAAGATAAAATGTCCCAGCACGATACGGACGGCTGGATCGGGCTCACTGCGGAGCAATTCAAAAAAGGCAGGCATGGCATCGCGCACGGCATCGCTGTTGAGCGGCCTGTGTTGTGAACCTCTTATAAAAACTTGTCCATTGCGATAGCCCGCAAGGCTTGCCGCTTCGATCAGGCCAGCTTCAACGCTTGGCCCGAACATTTGCTGATACCATGTGCTGTGATCCTTATCGGCGATCTCGCCAGCATTCGCGCCCTTTAGAACGCTTGCCACGCTTTCCTTCACGACAGAAAAGCATTGATAATATCCACGCGCGGCCATCGCATCCTTGTGCGCTTTATCCGCTTCATTGGCATCGGGGTTCCATTTTCCGTCACGCACACGCTCAATCAGATCGCGGGTAACGCGGTATCCTTCGATGGACAGTGAATGATAGGCATCGGTAACGTAAATGTCGTCAACGGCGTTCAGATAAGCGTCAATGTCATTGCGCTTGGCAGGCGGGAGCGGGAACTGCGCGGGAATATCCTGCCGCATTTTTTCCCACATCAATCGAATGCGATGAACATAAGGGGATGGTTCGCGCGTGAAGATAAAGCCGTCTAGGCGGTGATCGAACGGATCAGCTTCGCGCACGTCATGCCCTGCCGCGCGCATCGCTGAAAGAATATCATCGGCAATGCGGTCGGCACCGAAATTGCGAAACGCGCCAGCAAGCCGACCAGCAATCGCAGTGTGATTTCCGCTAAGCAAACGTGCGAGCAAGCCGGTCGCATCGCGTTGAATGGCGAGCAATGCTCGCGCTTCGGTTGGATGGTTCACGAAAAAATTTGGTGAGGCTGCAATCAGAGCCGCATCGATGCCATAGACGCGCATCCCTTCGAGCATTGCCTGATCATTTTCAGAAGGAAGAGCTTGCCGCACATCTAATAAGCTTGTGTCATGCAGCAATGTGACAGGGCGATTGCTTCCGCCACCCGCGCGAACCAGCAATTGCTTTGGCACGGTCCAGTTCCCCGCGTGGAGGAGTAATGATTGCTCGGGTGACAGGCACCAATCCGTGCCGAATCGTTCAGTCAGATATTCAGAGCAGAAACCCCAGAATGATGCATACCATGCCGTGCTTTCGCCGGTATTTTCATCGGGGCGCGTCGCGATATACCAGCCCCTCATCACCAAACGAAGGAAGCCATTGCGGATAAGGCGCTGGCGGTCTGTGCGCCCCATTTCGTCAAAACGAATGCATGTGCGACCTTCGCGTTGGAAAACTTCCAGCGCCTCAAGGGATTTTGCTAATTTTTCTGACGGGCTGGCCATCGTTATATCTACCACTTTTTATCTTGGAGTTTTTCTCGTATTTAATGTTGTATCAAATTTCGTATATAATGTCGAAAAAAATTTCGTGTATAGAGACGTAGAAAATTTCGTGTGTAGAGCGTATGTGGGGACAGGTTGAAATTTCAACCCAGCTCCAACCCGCGATCACGCTTGGGTTTGAGGGTTGCCCCACCGCGCTCTCGATCCGTGTCGCGCTCCCCTTGCCGCGCCTGTTGAACTCGTGACGGCCTGTATAGGTTGAGCGGGTCAGTATCTGGTGGACTGCGCCCAAACCCCAAAGCCCGCCCACGGGTAAATATGCGCTCCCTGTTCGAATGTGTGGCGATGGCTTTGACGCCCATCGCGCCGGACGTGCCGTTACCGTGAAGCGAAAGGCGGAACATCAAGCGCACGGTGTCAGCGTGAAGCGGGTCTAACTCCAGTTTCTTCTTGATCTTGGCCCCGCGCTGCTCGGCGGCAACGACGCGGTAGCCGATAGGAGGGAGCGAACCATTCCAAAAGCCCTGACGGGCATTTTCACGCATCGCGCGCAAAACGTGCTTTGCCGTCTCTTTGGATTGATACTCATCGAACAGGGCCATGATCTGACGCATCATAACGTGCATCGGGTCGTCACCCACGGTCGCCCGAGCAGCGTTTCAAGCTGATCGGATGCCGAAATTTGACGATGTCGGGACGCACGGGGCATCCTGCCATTGTGATAGAAGCGCCCACTCTGCGGAATAGACCATAACTACGCCAGGCTGCACCCCGCACCGTGGCGCAGTAATACAGGGATGCGACGGCGTTCGGCTCCGCTGGCGAGGCGGAGGCAGGTGTCATGCAGCGGCTTTGCGCGATGGCTGGATCAAAATCTCTGCCGAGATACCGAGCTGATCATGCAAGCGGCGAATCATGCCGATGGACAGGCTGCGCTTACGATTCAGCACTTCGGCAATGCGAGTGCGGGTTCCGATGATGTCCTCTAGGTCTTTGCGCGTCATGCCCTGCTGTTCCATGCGAAATTTGATCGCTTCCACAGGGTCGGGCGGGTCCATCGCGTGGTGTTTGGCTTCATACACGTCGATAAGCGTCGCCAGCACGTCCAGCCGGTCGCCCTTGGGCGTATCGCTGGCCGCACCCCAAAGTGCCGCCACTTCTTCCAAGGCCGCTTCATAATCCGCCTCGGTGCGGATCGGCTTCATCTCAGTTGCCATGTTCAACCTCCTTCACGTCGATGCGGTCATAATCCTTGTGGGTGCCAATCCACTTGATCCAGACGATGGCTTTCTCAAAATCTACCGCCACAACCAGCCGGTAATCATTGCCCTTGATATTGAAGACAATCCGGTCGGCACTGACGATACTCGCGGTGGCATAAAGCCGCTTCACGTCCGCCGTGCTGATCCAGTCCGCCTTGCTCACTTCAGCAAACCAAGCGTCGAGCGCCGCTTTCAACGCGGGCTGATCCTTATGCCCCGCCCGCTTGGCGATAAATTCGCGCAAGGTGCGCCGCGCTATAATCCGCATGAAAGCCTCCGTATCACGCACCCAATATTGGCGCAATCATATATTTGCATTACAGCCCCAATCCGCGCGACCTGCCAAATGACCAATCAACGCCGCCTCCGGGCATGGCGACGCCGGAGATATGTTTGCCCAATTGCTGCTCAAGGGTTTTCTCCCACGGCACGAGACTGAAGCCCAAGCCGTTATCAATCATAGCGAACTTCCCGCTAGTAAGCTGGGTTGTGCCCACTACGTGCCCCATGACGTAATTGCCGGGGATTGTAGCTCCCATGTCCGCCCGCGTTCGGCTGCAAGCGCCTTGCCAGCACGTTCAAAGTCGCCCTGATCGAGTTGCTGGATAAGATCTTTGGGCGCGCGAACGCTGCCATTGTCGAGATCATGGTCCAATCCCATTGCCACCAGAGTCCGTTTGCGGCGTTCCAAGGCATCGGCCACTTCATGCCCGAATCCGGTGTGTTCAAGCGATGTGCGATTTGGGGAAATCAGCTCGTGGTCAAGCCAGGTTGAGCCGTCATGGTCAATCTGCCGTTTCAAACTCATATCGGAGAGGGCGTTGACGCGCATATCGGCACCCTCGCGGGCTTGGTCATAGGCAAGGCCGCGCTCGGGCAAATCCTTGGGAACTTGCCAATGATCCTCGTCGATCCGCTCGACATGACCCGCACGGCGCAGGGCTTCAAGCCTGCGGACGTGGGATTTGACGAAGGACTCGGGATCGCCCCCAAGTTCAACCGCGAACTTGGGAATGGCTGTAGCCAGTTCCGCTATCAGCTCGAGAGCATTGCCCATGGCTTTGCTTCGTATAGTCTCCCCGTTTGTCCGCAAGGGATCGCTCACCGGACACTTTGCGGGGCAATGATTGGGACAGGGGTCAGCCCCCTCTTGCCTTGGCAACTCCGGCCTGTGGGATTTCTCATTGAGGCGATACGCTTCATTTTCTCAAACAGGGGCCTCATCCGTTACAGGTTACCAACCCAATGATGGGATAAGCGTCAAGATTGCCCCCCTGAGGCGAGGCTAGCCCGCATCCTGCCGCGGATGCCAAAAAGCTGCTCATGGGTGCATTCGTTACCTGGCGACCTTGGTCTTAGATCGCAGCGGGGATCGCACTTCAGCGAACTACTTCGTCGCCACAATCTTGATGTGCGGCCTCGGTTTGTCGAGAACCTCTACCGCTTCGCGCCGGTGCTCGGGCGCAAGGTGGGCATAGCGTAGCGTCATCCCATAATCGCTGTGACCCAGCAGCTCACGGATCGTGTTAAGGTCAACGGCCCCCATTGCGAGGCGTGAAGCGAAATGGTGCACCCGCAGCAGAAGGCCGTTGAGTTTGGCATCGCGCAGCTCGTAGGACTTCGCCTTCGGTAGCGCCTGCTGAGCGATCTTGCTGTTCATCATCGGGACCTGCGGGACGGACGTTGAATCCGGATACTTCCCGATCCGTAAGTGAAATGTAAGTGCAAAGTGGCCAAACGCAGTGCAACAAATGCGAACGAGTTGCAATATCGACGATGTATTTTGTCGTTTTAGATCATTAGGTTCTTTGTGCACTTCGTTCTATTGCGGTGCAGAAAGTGTCGCCTTTTTTGTGCCTCCGAAGGCAGAGGTCACAGGTTCGAATCCTGTCGGGTGCGCCAGCTTTTCCGCAACTCTGCGTGACGCCGCCGCCCTTCTGGCGCGGGTTGGCTTGCGACCGTTCGGTCGTACCTTTGCGGCAATCTCATGAAAGACGCTCATCGCAGGAAAGGTGAATTTCGTCGCGCCGCCTCTTGTTTTCTGGCGCGGATCGCCGATTTGCGCCAGCTGGAAATGTTACGATTTGCGGAAAAGATGACGGTAGAAAGTTAGTTCTTCGACCAGTATAGGACCAATATGGCAACGCCAATCTACGAATTTGCGCAGATTCCACGCCCCGATGCCGCGGCGCGGCCGCGCGCGCGTGCGCGCCGGGTGCGCGATCTGGGGCAAGCGCCGACGGTCGGGGTGATCTACAATCCCCGCAGCCACCGCAATCTGGGTGCCGATTTCGATTGCGGTCTGTGCCCGCATGTCCACATCGCCCAGCCGCGCGCCCGCGCCCAACTGCCGATCGCGCTGACCGAATTTGCCGAGCGGGGGATTGATCTGCTGGTGATCAACGGCGGCGATGGCACCGTGCGCGACGTGCTGACCTGCGGGCAGGCGATTTTTGGCGATGATTGGCCTGCTGTCGCGGTGCTGCCCAAAGGCAAGACCAACGCGCTGACAGTCGATCTCGGCATCCCTGACGATTGGACCTTGCAGGACGCGATCGATGCGCTTGATCATGGCGAACGCACCTGGCGGCGGCCGATGGTGGTGTCTTCGCAGGGGGAAACAGGCAAGCACGATGGCGTTTCGCGCATCGCCGGCTTTATTCTTGGCGCAGGTGCCTTCACCAAGGCGACTCAGGCCGGGCAAAGCGCGCACAAGCTGGGTGCATTTGACAGCATGGTTGTGGCGGTGACGGCGTTGTGGGCGCTGCTGCAATCCCTTTTTGCCGGGCGCGCCAATGCGTGGCGTAAAGGCGCGCGGATGAGCATCGGGCTTGGGACAGCCAACGCGCCGATGGCACATAGCGGCCATGGCGACCCCGAAATGCGGCAATTGCTGTTCGCCTCAACCCTTGAACGCATGCCCGCCGGGATCCGGCCCTTTGGTGCGTTGAAGAATGGTCTGAAGCTGGTGGCAGTCGATCAGATTTCGCGCCGCACCACGGCGCTGATCCCGCTGGTGCTGCTCGGCAAGCTGCGCGGGTCCTTGCGGAGCCGGGGGATCCACCAGCTGGCGGCCTCCCAGTTCTGCTTGTCGATTGATGATCCTTTCATCCTCGATGGTGAGGCTTTCCCGCCGGGCGATTACCGCATCGAACAGGGGCCGGAGCTCGCCTTCGTCACCCCGTGAGCGCTTTCCGACCATTCTGGATCACCCTGATCGTGTCAG
>JAKFWB010000069.1 GCA_021732945.1 Porphyrobacter sp. | reverse complement strand
ACCCCGCCTAAACTGGTCCTAGCCTCGATCTCGGCGACGGGATTTTCAACACAATCGGGTCGATATGCGACAGAAGCAGACGGAGGGTGCCGCCACTCTGCGGGCAATAAGGTTATCTCTCGACTGAGGCGGTCTAGCTGGAAGCCCCCGATGATTTGGCGTTTGACACGTCCTGCCTGATGACCCCATCTGTCCTTTGTCCTAGGACAAAGGACAGATGGGGTCTGTATGAAAAGCCAAGACATCGTGCTTCTGCTGAAGCTGATGAGCTTGGAAGACCAGATCAAGCATGGTCAATTCGATGAGTCGACGATCTCAGATCCGTTTGCACTGCGAAGTCTTGAAGGCGAACTAGGCATCAGCAAAACCGAGATCAGCTCATCGATCCGGTGCAGTATCGCGTGTAGCTTAGCTATAAAATCCAATGATCGCGCCAAGGTGAATCGGCGAAATCTCATCGAATTCGTCCAGCACGGGCTGAAATACGTCTTCCCTGCGAAGCGGGAGTGTCCTGAATTTCGTGTGCGGGGTGGCATAATGGGTAGAAAGGATACTCTTTATGGCACGGCGCAAGGCACCTTCGATTCCTGATGATTTGCTGGACCAACTGCTGGGTGGGATGGATGCTGCCAGTGCATTGAATTCGCCTGACTGGATGAATGCGCTGAAGAAGGCTTTGGCAGAGCGGGCACTGAGCGCGGAGATGGATTACCATCTTAGCGATGAGACAGAAGCCGAGAACAGCCGTAATGGCTATGGGCGCAAAACAGTTTCGACGGGCACCGGCAAGATTGAGCTTGAGATTCCGCGTGACCGGGCAGGCAGTTTCGATCCGCAATTGATCGCGAAGTATCATCGCCGTTTTCCAGGCTTCGATGACAAGATTATCTCATTGTATGCGCGGGGCATGAGTACGCGGGAGATCACCGAGCATCTGCGGGAAATCTACGGCATGGATGCCTCGGCAGACCTTATCAGCACGATCACAGACGCCGTTCTGGACGAGGTTGCCGCCTGGCAGCAACGACCGCTGGATTCGGTGTATCCGTTGGTTTTCTTTGACGCGATCCGGGTCAAGGTCCGCGACGAGGGACTGGTCCGCAACAAGGCAATCCATATTGCGCTCGGCGTCATGGCCAATGGGACCAAGGTTGTTCTGGGCATGTGGATCGAACAGAATGAAGGCGCCAAGTTCTGGCTGCGGGTCATGAATGAGCTCAAGAACCGCGGCGTCGAAGACATCCTGCTGGCCGTCGTTGACGGGCTCAAAGGCTTTCCAGAGGCCATCACTGCGGTATTTCCCGAGACGATCGTGCAGACGTGCATTGTCCATCTGCTCAGAAATTCCATGGATTTCGTATCATACAAGGACCGCAAATCCATTGCGACAGCGCTTAAGGAGATTTACCGGGCTGTCGACGCCAAAGCGGCCGAAGAGGCACTCACCGCCTTCGAAGCCAGCACTTGGGGGCAGAAATATACCGCCATCGGGCAGAGCTGGCGGCGGGCTTGGGAACAAGTCATCCCATTCTTTGCATTTCCCGGCGACGTCCGCAGGATCATTTACACCACCAACGCCATTGAAGCCTTGAATTCCAAGCTGCGCCGGGCAGTTCGCGCCAGAGGCCATTTCCCCAGTGATGAGGCTGCCAGCAAACTGCTCTATCTGATCCTGCACCGCTCGGAGAAAGAATGGGTGATGCCGCCACGAGAATGGACTATGGCAAAGGCTCAATTCGCCGTGCTCTTCGGTGATCGTTTCGTTCGGGCTTTGGCGGCCTGATGTTTAACCGCCACCCCGCACACGAAATTCAGGACACTCCCTGCGAAGCCAGGCGCACCGCAGCGCGGCATCGCCACGGGCTTTGCCGCACCTATGCTGGAAGGTAAACTCGTAAGCTCCGGTGCCGACATCTATATCTGGCCCCATCACGAAGGAAGTCGGAGAGGTCTTTCAATCGCACCATTGTTCAGATCTGTCCCCGACGCAGCTCTCAAAGACGCCCGACTATACGAATTTCTGGCGCTGATCGATGCGATCAGAACCGGCAATCAGCGCGAAGCTGGTCTTGCCCAACGCAGCTTTGAGGAACGGATGGCATAGACGGCTCCGCTGGTCCTCCTCATTGGGGGTCACCATTAGTGATGCTCGCGAGGTTCCGCAGCACGTCAACCTGCTTATCCCGGTCTGCCAACAGCCGCTCGCGCTTGCCTCTCACGCGGTCACCGAAGCTGAGCCTCGCCTGCCTGAACAGATCGAACAAAGCGGCGCATGTAATCGGATCCTGACGCCATTCCGACATGGCGAGTTGGAGCAGGCTTTCGAAAAGAAAGGCGCGCTCGTCGTCGGTCGCGGTGGCCAGTGCTGCGCGGATCATCCATGCGGGGGCGGAACGCAACTCAATGGTGGCCGCCTGCCAAAGCAAGAACATGATCGGGGGGATCGTAAACAGAAAGCCGATGTAGCCCGAGCGAACGGGATCTTCGGCGAATAGCCACGTTGCCAGTATGACCGAGCATGTCAGGGAACCGGCAGCCAGAGCAGTGGCGGCAAGAATTCCGGTCCAGCGCCAACGGCGGATAGCTGAGAATACGATCCGCTCGATCAGGGTTGTGTTCGGAAGCGCGATATAGCGCAGGCCGGACGCGGTGCGTTGGTTGTTTGTCATGATGGGCCTTTCAAAACGACGGCTTGGGACAAGTGCCTCGGCCACCAATTAAGCACTGAAGCATCTACCAAGGATCGAACCCGCTGCCGGTCGAGCGGGGCGTATGATCATCATGGCTGTGATGGACATGTTGGTCGTCCCAGCGATCCAGATTCTGGCCGAAGGGATTACCGCCGACATCGACACCTCCGATTCCTGGCCCTGCCATTGGGATAGCGGTGGCAGGGTTGATGGAGATGCCCTCGTCAGAGGAGGGCCGCGGCGGGTCGCTTGATCCTGCGAATAGATCGGTCAGCCATTGGAACAATCGCATCGGTTCCTCCTGTTATTGAAGGGGCGGCGGCTTGATTGCGCTGGCGCTGCCCTCATGTTCACACGTTCACATGCGCACAGTCACACAAGCCCACATCGCCGCATCCCCCCTTCTCCCCTTCTCCCCTTCTCCCCTTCCGGCGAAGGGATCCTCTATCGCCCGATCGGGCTCTCGCCGTACTTGCGTAGGACGTCATCGAAGGCTTCGGCCATCAGATCCTGAAGGCTGAGACTATTGCGCCGGGCGCAGGTGTGCAGGGCGAGCGATAGCTCGGGCGAGAAGTAACCGGAGATCGCCTTGCGACCGACGCGGCTTAGCGGGGTCGGGATCTGCGCGACCGGCGATGCCGGTGCGGTCTGGGCAGTCGGCTCATCCTTGGGCTTGCGATCGGCAAGGTTGGCAAAGCGGTTCATGCGGTCTTCCTCTGCTGTGCCGGAGTTTGTGGGCGCGTGGACATGTGGAGCTGCTCACATGTCCACATGTGAAGCTGTTCGATCTCGCTGGCCGCTTTCCCGCCAGGATCGAGCTCGAACACGGTCTGCCCGCCCGCGACCGCATGTCGATAGGCGGCGCGGTCCGGCAGAACGATCGGGCATGTCCGGCCACCAAACCCAGTCACAAGCTCCCGGGCATCGGCATAGATGTGCGGCGCAGTTGGCGGCCCGGCGGTAAACACCACAAAAGCGGTGCGGGACAGCAGCTCGACCAGACGCAGCGTCGTGCGCATGGCCGCGAGGTCGAAGGCGCTGGGTCGGCAGGGGATCAGCACGAGATCAGCACATTCCGCTGCCTTGCTGGCGGCAAGATCGGCATGTGGCGGGGTGTCGATCACGATGAGCTCGGCACCCTGCTGTGCTGCCGCCGCGATTTTCGCTGTGATGCGCGGCGGGGCGCTGTCGATCACCTCGGGAGGTGCACCCTGCCGCCACTCGGCCCATTGCGAGGCGCTGGCCTGCGGGTCGGTATCGATCAACAGGCTGACCCGCCCTGCACGGGTAGCAGCGGCGGCGAGATGAATGGCGAGGGTGGTTTTTCCAGCGCCACCCTTCTGACTGATGATGGCGACGGTTCGGGTGTGGAGATGTGCAGGCGTGTTCATGTGGATGCGTCCTCATGTTCACATGTGGACATGTGAGGCTGTGGGATTGTGGTCATGTGTGGGTGTCGACATGGTCAGCGCCCTCGCTCAAGGTCGCGCCCTCGCTCGAGTTGGCGCTCCTTGTCCATTTCCCGGTCGCCAGAGCCCCGTCCGGGTTCGCTGCGGTAGAGGGACTTTTCGAGCGTGATGTCGCGCTCCTTGTTGGTGAGCACTGCCAGCGCGAACTCTGGGCCAAGCTTTTCAGCGAGTTTTTTCAGGTCCTCGGACATGGCCGCGACCTCTTGCTGATTTGGACGGTCCCCGGTCGTGACCTCGCGGGCGGTCTCGAGCGCGCTGGTCTTTGCGCCGGAGCGCGTATCGACCTGGCGTTCCACCCGGTCAGGGTTGTCGGTAACAAGCGTCGCGTTCTCCGCGATCCGGGTGACCGCGACCAGGAACGAGGCCGAGGTGTTGAGCATCCGCTCGCGCTCAGACATCATGATGATGCCGTTCTTGGCGGTCATGCCCTGCGCAACATGGACGTTGCTAGCGTAGGCGAGGTCGAGCCGCTCCAGCATCGGATCACCGCGCGACAGATCGTGCAGCTTTCCGTCACCCGCGGTCACGGTGATGGTGTCGCCATCGATCCGCGCGACATGGGCGATGTCGCCATTGAGCAGCCCCCGCTCGCCATCCTTGGCGGTCCAGCGGATGCGGTCGCCTTGGTGGAGGGCGATGTTCTTGCGCTCGAAGATGGTGACCGCGTCGTGTTTGAGGTTGCGGGGCAGGCGGTCTGGATCGAAGCGCCGCACTTCGCCATTGGGCATTGCAAGCTCGACCTTACCGTCCCTGACGCCAATGACCGTTCCCCGCTCGCCACGGGCAAAGCCCTGTCTGGTCAGGTTAGTCTCGAAGGCGACGACACGCCCCTCCTGATAGCCCTTCAACTGCCGCGCACCCTCGCGGGTGACTGTGACACGGTCGAGCACCTCGAGCTTGATCCCCCGCGCGCTGATCTGGCCTCGATCGATCAGCGAGGCCTGCGCAGCGGCGTTCCCCGCACTGCGCATCGCACGTCCAGCGGCGAGAAGGATGGTGTTGTCCCGCTGCTCTTTGGGCAGGTCGGCCCACATGTCGGCGGCGATGCCTGCGATCTTGCCCGGCGCAACTTCGATGGTCGCAGGTTTGAGGACGGCAAAGGCCTGGGCGACATCGCCCTGTTCGAGCGCGCGGTTGATGGCCTGCATCTGCGGGGTCTGCGCGCGCAGGTTCTCGGTGATCTGGCTTTGCCTGACATACTGCTGCTGAAGCTGTGCAAACGGTTTGCCCGCCTCGATGGCCGGAAGCTGCTTGATGTCCCCGGCCAGCACCAGCTTGCCCACGTCCATCTGGTTGGCGAGGGTGATCAGCCGCGCGAGCCTGTCCGTGCCGATCTGACTGGCCTCATCCACCATCACCAGCGCACCGGACAACTCTGCCCTAGCCGCTGCCACCTTATCCGCGCTGGCACTGCCGTCGATGACACGCCCATACCGTGCCAAAAACGCATCGACGGTCGATGCCGGACTGGCCGTCTTCTCCCCAAACTCCCGCGCGATCCGGCCGACGTGGGACAATGCCACCACCTGCCGCCCTTCCTCCCGCGCAATGGCTGCGACCGGACCCAGCGCCGCCGACTTCCCCACACCCGCGCCGCCCTGAACCAGATGCACGCGGTCTTTGGAGGTGAGGATCGCGACGCCCGCCTGCTCCTGCCCGGGATTGAGGCGGCGAAGGCCGATGGCCCGCGCCTGTTCCTGCAATCGCGCAACGATGCCGTCCTTGTCCGCTATGGGCTGAACGCTGTCCTTGCCCGCCTGCGCCAAGGAGATGACCTTGTTCTCCATGGCCAGCGCCTGCTCGGTGGTCAGCATCTGGTCGCGATCCGCAGGACCGCTGCCGACCAGCAGTCCTCGCTCCTGTAGCAGATCGATCCGGTCTTCGATCATGTCGACCGTGATCGGGCCCCGTCGTTCGAGCGCGGTGCGGATTAGATCATTGCGGGAAAAGGCCGCTTCGCGTTCGCCAAGCTCCTGCGCTGCCGAGGCCACCGCCTGCGCTGCGGCAAAGGCCTTGGGTTCAAGACGTCCAAGGCGCTCTGGCACCAGCGGATCGGAATCGCGCGGGGTCAGGCCCATGGCACTGGCAATCGCCATGCCCCGCTCGCCGATCCCGCGAATGCCGTTGACGACGCGCGACCAGACGGTTTGCTCACCCGCAGCACGGGCCATGGTGCTTTCGATGAGGCGCGACGGGTCGAAGCCTAT
>JAKFWB010000501.1 GCA_021732945.1 Porphyrobacter sp. | reverse complement strand
CACCGCTGGTCGATTATCAGTCGCTTGTATCGCTTTCGGCGCGTGCTTTGGACAGGGCGGCGCAGCGGCGCTCGATCGCAGGATCGGCCAGCAGCGCGTCAATCGGCGCATCGCAGCGGCGGCGCCAGTTGGGATGTTCGGTGATCGTGCCCGGCAGGTTGGGCTGTTCTTCCTCCCCCAGCAGGTCCTCAAGCGAGACCAGCGCCAGACACGCAGGGGTCCGCGCGATGTGACGCAGTGCGGCGTCGACCACCGGGGCGGGATCATCGGGCGCGGGACGGGGGCGTTGATGATCGAGCGTGGACCACAGCAGCCCGCGATCCCAATCGCGGATCGCCTCAGCCTCGGAGCGGGAGGTGCTTTGGGGCAGGCGGCCGAGCTGCTCGGCCCAATCAAGGTCACGCCCGCGCCACCATCCTGCGATGGTGACGGTGTCATGCGTGCCACTCATCGCAGCGCTGCGCGGTTCGTAATCCGCAGCGCCGATAAAGCCGTGATCGGCGGCGCGTTCGAACCATAGCACCCGCATGCCCAGCATCTGCCGGGCGGTGACAGCATTGGTGAAGCCGTATGGCGCAGTGCCAAGATCCTCGGCGATGACCAATCCGTCCGCCCGGTGCGCTTCCAATGTGGCAAGACGGATCAGATCGTCGAAGGGGTATTGCAGATAAGCTCCATCCTGCGTCGTGCGGCCTGCGGGGATCACCCACAGCCGCGCCAGTCCGAATGCATGATCAATCCGCAATCCTCCGCCGGTCGCCAATCCGGCGCGGATCATGGCGATCCACGGCGCGTAGCCGGCGGCGCGCAGGCCATCGGGCGAAAAGCTGGTGATCGACCAGTTCTGGCCCTGCGGCCCCAGAGAATCGGGCGGCGCGCCGATGGTCAGGCCGTCCAGCATCGCATCGCGCAGTGACCAGGCGTCGCTGCCCGATGGATCGACGCCGACCGCCAGATCGCCGATCAACCCGATCGCCATGCCCGCATCCTTCGCCGCACCCTGCGCCGTTGCCAGCCCCTGCCGCGCGAGCCATTGGACGAACAGGTGAAAGGCGATTGCGTCCGCCTGTTCGCCTGCAAAGCGGGTTGCGGCTGGCCCGGCCGGATCGTGGAAGGCGGTCGGCCAATCGCGCCACCCATGCGCGCCTGATGGACGGAAGTGGAAATCCATCGCATCGAATAATGCATGGCGGCGCAACATCGCATCATCCGTGGCGGTGATGGCGGCCCTGCGCGCGGGATCGAGCGCGGCGAAGACGGCGCGCAGGTCTTCAAGACGGCGAGGCAGCGCGCTCGCCCAGTCGATCAGCGGCGTGCCCTCTGTCGCAGGCAAGGGCGGCAGGCCCACCAGCGCGGGATCGCCCAGCGCGCCGTTGAGGAACAGGCGGCTCGACGGCGAATAGGGGCTGTATCGCACGCCATGTCCCGGGAACAATGCATGCACCGGGTTGATCGCCAGCGCATCGGCCCCCGCCGCACCAAAGGCCCGCACGGCTTGCGTCAATTCCCCGAACGTGCCGAAAGGTGCGGGCCGTTCGCCGCGCAGGGCCGGAATTTGCACCGATACCCCCCATGGGCGGCGCGGGGTTTGCGCAGGCAGCGGGCATTTCGGAGGAGCCACCGCCAGCCGTATGGCGCGGCGGTCCAGCACGAGATCATAATATCCCGGCGCTGAGGTTATCGAGAGGTGCTGACCTTCGATCTCAAGCGGGTGGGTGACGCCATCCTCACCAGTGATCTCGGCGCGGCTCGCGCTGATGGGCAGGGTGATGATGTCACCATCATCCGCCACCAGCATCGGCGGCAAATCCGCCCCGCGCGCGGCGACCGTAGCCAGACTGCGCGCAATCTGCCGCTCGCTGCCGGTCGCATGGCCGAGCGCTCTGAGCACTGCTGCCAGCGCATCATCGCTGACCACCTGCTGGCGCCCTTCAATATCGGTCCATGTGCGGGCCACGCCGCAGCTTTGCGCCAATGCGTGCAGTTGCTCCAACGCTGCCTCCCTTCGGATAGGCCTCGGCGTGGGCTGCCCGGCCCGGCTTTGCAAGCACCTGATCGCTTGGCTTGCCCGATGAATACGACTGTAACAGCAATTGAACGATTGCTGCATTGCACGTTCACTGACTAGTGTGGCGGCTTATCAGGGGAGCGCGCGCCGCATGACAATGGGTTCAGACTGCAAGCCGGACGACAAGGTTGCTGAACTGGACGATCGCATCCTAACGGCGCTGCGTCACCGGATTGGCAAGAATGAACGCGCGGCCAAACCGCATGATTGGTACAATGCCGCCGTGCTCGCGCTGCGTGATGACATTATCGACAATTGGTTCGCGTCCACCGCGCGCACTCATGAGGTGGGCGAAAAGCAGGTCTATTACCTCAGCCTTGAATTTCTGATCGGCCGGCTGCTGCGCGACGCGCTGTCCAATCTTGGCGCGACGCGGGCGATGGAGGCGGCGCTGCGCGAACACGGCCTTGATCTCGCGCGGCTTGAGGAGCTGGAGCCAGACGCCGCGCTCGGCAATGGCGGGCTGGGGCGGCTGGCGGCGTGCTTCATGGAAAGCCTCGCCAGCCTTGATATCCCTGCCTATGGCTACGGCATCCGCTACATCAACGGCATGTTCCGGCAGCGGATCGATGAAGGCTGGCAGGTGGAGCTGCCCGAAACCTGGCTCGCGCATGGCAATCCGTGGGAGTTCAAGCGGCGGGAAAGCGCTTATTGCATCGGCTTCGGCGGCGAAGTGACCGATGAAGGCGGGCGCATCCGCTGGAACCCGGCGGAAAAAATTGAAGCGACAGCGGTCGATACTCCGGTGGTCGGCTGGCGCGGCAAGCGGGTTAACACGCTGCGGCTATGGACCGCCAATGCGATGGACCCGATCCAGCTAGATGCCTTCAACGCGGGCGATCACGCAGGTGCACTGGCTTCGCAGGTCAAGGCGGATAGTCTGGTGCGGGTGCTGTATCCGGCGGACTCGACCCCGGCCGGGCAGGAATTGCGGCTGCGGCAGGAGTTCTTCTTCTCCTCCGCCTCGATCCAGGACATCGTGCGCCGCCACGTGCAATATCACGGCGATGTCAGCACCCTGCCGGACAAGGCGGCGATCCAGCTCAATGACACCCATCCTTCGGTCGCCGTGGCAGAGCTGATGCGGCTGCTCAAGGACGATCACGGTCTGGGCTTCGATGAAGCATGGGACATCACCCGCCGCACCATCGCCTACACCAATCACACCTTGCTGCCCGAGGCGCTGGAAAGCTGGCCGCTGCCGCTGTTTGAGCGGTTACTGCCGCGCCACATGCAGATCATCTACACCATCAACGCCCGCGTGCTGCGCGAAGCGCGCAAGGCCGGGCTGGACGATGCGGCAATCTCGGCCATCTCGCTGATCGACGAACATGGCGAGCGCCGGGTGCGGATGGCGAACCTTGCCTTTGTTGGCGCGCACAGCGTCAATGGCGTGGCGGCGCTGCACACCGATCTGATGAAGCAGACCGTGTTTGGCGACCTGCACAAGCTCTACCCCGCCAGCATCAACAACAAGACCAACGGGGTCACCCCGCGCCGATGGCTACAACAGGCCAACCCGCGCCTGACGGGCCTGATCCGTGAGGCGATTGGTGATGGCTTTCTGGACGAGACAGACCAGCTCGCCAACCTGTCCGCCCATGCTGCCAATGCCGCCTTTGGTGAGCGGGTGGATGAGGCCAAGCGTGCCAACAAGGTCGATCTGTCGAACCACTTGCGCGAGTTGACCGGCGTGCGGCTCGATCCCGATGCGCTGTTCGATGTGCAGATCAAGCGTATCCACGAATACAAGCGGCAGTTGCTTAATCTGATCGAAACCGTGGCGCTGTATGATCAGATCCGCAGCCATCCGGAACGCGACTGGGTGCCACGGGTGAAGATCTTCGGTGGGAAAGCAGCGCCGACCTATCACAACGCCAAATTGATCATCAAACTCGCCAATGATATTGCCCGCCGGATCAATTCCGATCCTTCGGTTGGCGAGGTGTTGAAGGTGCTGTTTGTGCCCAATTACAATGTCAGCCTGGCCGAGCGGATCATTCCGGCTGCCGACCTTTCGGAGCAGATTTCAACCGCCGGGATGGAAGCATCGGGCACCGGCAATATGAAGTTCGCCTTCAACGGCGCGCTCACCATAGGCACGCTCGACGGGGCCAATATCGAGATCATGGAGCGCGTGGGGCGTGAGAATATCGTAATCTTCGGGCTGACGGCCGAGGAAGTCGCCGCCAAGCGCGCCGATGGCTATAACCCGCGCGAAGTGATCGAAGGTTCGCCCGAATTGGCGCAGGCGGTGCGTTCGATCGCCAGCGGGGTCTTCAGCCCGGATGATCCCAGCCGCTATGCCGGGCTGATGGATGCGCTCTACACCTCGGACTGGTTCATGGTCGCAGCCGATTTTGATGCCTACGCCGCCGCCCAGCGCGAGGTGGATGAGCGCTGGCGTGATCGGCCCGCCTGGCGCAAGTCGGCGATCATGAACATCGCCAATGTCGGCTGGTTTTCCTCTGATCGCACCATCAGTGAATATGCCCGCGAGATCTGGGGCGTGATGTGAAGCCCCCGGCGAGCGCCATCGCTGCACTGCTCGATGGATCGCATGCCGATCCCTTTTCCTTGCTGGGGCCGCATGAAGGGCCGGTGGGCACCTTTGCCCGGGCGATCCTGCACGGGGCTGAGGAGGCGACGGCGTTCTCGCTGAAAGGCGGCAGGCTGGGGGCCATGATCCGCGTCGATGGCCCGCTGTTCGAAGGCAAGCTGCGCGGTAAGCCCAAGCCGGTGCGCTATCACTGCCGCGGGCAGGGCCACGAATGGTGGGTGACCGATCCCTATAGCTTCGGCCCGGTGTTTGGCCCAATGGATGATTTCCTGATCGCTGAAGGCACGCATTTCCGCCTGTTCGACAAGCTGGGCGCGCATGTGATCGAGCATCAGGGGGAGCGCGGCGTGCACTTTGCGGTGTGGGCACCCAATGCGCGCAGCGTCAATCTGGTCGGCGATTTCAACGGCTGGAATGCTGCTGCCCACATGATGCGCCGTCGGCTTGATATTGGTGTTTGGGAGATCTTCATCCCTGATATCGGCGAAGGCACCGCCTATAAGTACCGCATTACCGGCCCAGACGGCGCCGTCTTACCGCTCAAAGCCGATCCTTTCGCCTTCGCCAGCGAGCTGCGCCCCAAGACCGCAAGCATCGTCGCCCACCCCGGCAAGCGCGAATGGGGCGATGCGGCCCACCGCGCGCATTGGGCCAGCGTCGATCCCCGGCGTGTGGCCATATCGATCTATGAAGTCCACCCCGGTTCCTGGCAGCGCGACGACAATGGCTGGTTCCTGACCTGGGACGAAATGGCCGCGCGGCTGATCCCTTACGTGACCGCAATGGGCTTCACCCATATCGAATTTCTGCCGGTCAGCGAACACCCCTACGACCCCAGTTGGGGCTACCAGACCACAGGGCTCTACGCGCCGTCTGCCCGCTTCGGCGACGTTGAAGGCTTCGCCCGCTTCGTCGACGGCGCACACCGCGCCGGGGTGGGCGTGCTGATCGATTGGGTGCCGGCGCATTTCCCGGTCGACGAACACGGCCTCGCCCGGTTCGATGGCACCGCGCTGTACGAACACGAAGACCCGCGCCTTGGTTTCCACCCGGATTGGAACACCGCGATCTACAATTTCGGCCGCAAGGAGGTCCGATCCTTCCTCGTCAACAATGCGCTGTTCTGGGCCGAGCAATATCATGTCGATGGGCTGCGCGTGGATGCCGTCGCTTCGATGCTCTACCGCGATTACTCCCGCAAGTCGGACGAGTGGATCCCCAATGCCGAAGGGGGCCGCGAGAACTGGGAAGCGGTCGAATTCCTGCGCGCGACCAACCACGCGCTCTACGCTAGCCATGCCGGTGTGATGACCATTGCCGAGGAGTCCACCTCATGGCCCGGCGTCTCGCACCCCGCTTTCGATGAGAGCCCGCGCACCGCGCTTGGCTTTGGGTTCAAGTGGAACATGGGCTTCATGCACGACACGCTGCAATACATGGCGCGTGATCCGATCCACAGGAAGCACCACCATAGCGAGATCACTTTTGGCCTCGTCTATGCCTTCAGCGAAAACTTCGTCCTGCCATTGAGCCATGACGAGGTGGTGCACGGCAAGGGCACGATCCTAGGCAAGATGAGCGGCGATGATTGGCAGCAATTCGCCAATCTGCGCGCTTACTATGCGATGATGTGGGGCTATCCCGGCAAGAAGCTGCTGTTCATGGGGCAGGAATTCGCCCAGCGCCGCGAATGGAGCGAGGAGCGTAGCCTCGATTGGGAGCTGATGGACGCGCCCGCGCATCGGGGGGTGCAGACATTGGTGCGCGATCTCAACCGGATTTACCGC
>JAKFWB010000320.1 GCA_021732945.1 Porphyrobacter sp. | reverse complement strand
GCCGAGCTCCGCGCCGCCTGATGCTTATGTTGCAACAGGCTCGATAAGGCGACGCGGATTGGTGTGATGTGTGACCGGGAAAGTTGATGGCGCCTGAAAACGCCCAGTAGTAGTTTGGTCCGCATCCGCCTTTGCTCGATCCGGGGATGTGAATACGGATTATGGTACGCGGCCATGGCCTCGACCGGATACAAGTCTATGCACGGATAGTGCATCAGCTGACCTCGGAACGAATGAAGCCAATCGACGTAAGCCTGAATGAGGAGCTGATGGTCCTTTCAGGCCATCTGCCTTTCGGTGCTGCTATTGAAAAGCGAATATCGTGCCGTGGGCTTCCCGAAGCCACGGACGATTGTGACTGGATCTAGCACACTCGTTTTGATGCGTAGATTCGCTTGACCCATTCCAGTGAAGGTCGTTTCGACCACCGCGCCAAACTAGGGACGAGAGATTGCGGCCACTGAATTCCTGCTGAGATACTGTGGATCGGCTCATTCTGGAGGCGCGCGATTGGCGCAAGTATGCTTGCGGCTGTAAGATCAGCTCGCCCGAAATCATTAGCGACAAGGCAATCGCCACGCTCGACAATTAACTTGTCGAACCAATCCAACTCTTTATCAACTTTGGTGATGAGATCCGGCAAGACATTCAGACGCGCATTCATTCCAGAAATCATCATGGGCTTTAGGATCGGCCACGCCAATCGACCGATTTTTGATTGGCGACTGCTCGAAACCCGCAAAAGAACATCTCGAATACCAGACTGAGGATCAGATAGCAGTCCCGCATACAGGCAGTGACGGATCAATGGTCCGGTTTGACGTTCAAACCGATGCTCAATCTCGGGATCGCCTCCAGCTAGGCCTACCCAGTCTAGGATTAGATCGCTTCCTTGGCATATCGATCCATCCGGAAATACCAACAATGGCAAAGATGTAGTGCTTGCTCCTAGACGCTTGGCGCGGAGAATGTGAAAGCCCGGGGCCAAGCGCTCTTCATCGTAAGGGATTTGGCTGAGATCAAGTGCCCAGCGCGCTCGCTCACAGTAATGGGACGGAGGAAGCGTGAGCAAAAGCAAGCGGTTGTGTCGATTCATACGAGCCTTGATGTGAATATATTTATCAGGTCCACCCCGTGCGATATCGGGTTTGAGCTAGTTATCGGCCTTACGAAGGTGTTTACAACTGCTGATGATCGGATCGGAATGCCCGCTATGGCTTGCTAGCCTTCAGAGGCGTTGCTTCAAGCCCCCTCTTGACAACCTTCTTCTCATACAAGTCGATCTTGAAGAAGACGCGCTCTCCCCTGAAAGTGAACGCGCCGAAGTCGCGTTCGCCGTAGGTATCCTCCTCGAACCGGTGGCGCCGCATGGTTTTGATGAGCTCGGCCTGCGCGACAAGCCCGCTCGGGGTGTCGCCATTGCAGAACGCGTCGAGGCAGCCGCGTGTAAACATGATGCGAGCGCTGGGGTCGAAACCGGAGCGTGCCCGATCATTGAGTTTGGCGATCTGCTCGGCTCGTCCGATTGGTTCGGTCAGCATGGCGTTATCTCCATTTGTTGCTGGAAGCTTTCGATCCAGTCGGCAAGGTGCGGCCGTTCGGGGAGCGGAATTTCAGCCGCGGCGTCCTGGAACAGTTTCAGGGACGTGGGCGCGTCGGCCTCGATCCGGTCAATTTCCGCATCGGGAAGTAGGCGCTCGGCGCGGATGAAGTCGGTCATTCGGCCGGGCCTGGTGCGCGTTGAAGATCGCCAGAGGCCCTCGACCGTTCGGAGCCTCGGTGCGGCGCGGGCCTCCACAAGCACGATGATCCGGAGGCACCATGCCGGAAGATCGCGGATCTCTTCGGGCTTCGAGCCGCAGCACAGGAAGCATGCCGACTTCGGCGGGACCGGAAGGCCTTCGGCCTCGATGCGGGCGATGCAATCTTCGCGGGTCCAGCCCCATTCCCGTAGAGGGTAGCGGCATTCAAACCGCTCGCTGGGGATCGTCAGGGCGTGCGCATGCCTGGCCTCAGTGCATTATTGGGACACAGATATACGGTAGGATTGGATCTCCTAGGATAGGGAGATTTCGATCACAACGCGTCGATCCAAAGGGGCAAAAACCCGTCGTGGTCGAGTTGGGCATCGTCGGAGAACACATAATCTCCGGTCAGATTGATGTGATCCCAGCCCAGCGGGGAGATTTGCCGCAGTAGACCGTCGATGCCGGGCTGCCCCCGTGCTTTGAGCGCGCGCGCTGCCCGGGCGAGATTCTTGCAGTTGTAGAGGATGATCGCGGCCGACACGAGGTTAAGCCCGGCGGCGCGAAGCTGCTGGTTTTCGGTGCCGCGATCACGGAACCGGCCAAGGCGATGGAACGCAACGGCCCGCGCCAAGGTGTTGCGGGCTTCGCCCTTGTTGAGTTCGGCAGTGACAAGCTTGCGCAAATCTGGGTCCTCGAACCAGCGCAAGGTGAAGATGGTCCGCTCAATCCGCCCGATTTCACGCATGGCCGCGGCAAGGCTGTTCTGTTGCCGATAGGCAGAAAGCTTTCGCAAGACCAGCGACGGGGTCACCACGCGGTTGTGCATCGCCGCGATGACCTGGCGTATCTCGTCCCAGTGGCTGCGGATGAGATTTTGGTCGAGGCGGTGGCCGAACAGCGGTGCAAGCCTGCCGTATCGGGCCTTCGGTTCGAACGCGTACAGCCTCCGATCAGAAAGCCGGGGGATCCTTGGCTCGAAGCTGAGCCCCAGCATCGTCATGACGCAAAACACGATATCGGATACCCCGCCGCCATCGACGTGCAGCGCGGCGACATCGACGCCGCTCTGATGGCCCAGAATGCCGTCAAGCGCATGGATGGCCTCGCCCGCGGTCCCGGCAATTACGGTTTGGTGCAGTGGGGCGTAGCGATCTGTGATCGTGGTGTAGATCTTGACGATGGGATCGCGACCGTAGTGGGCGTTGACTGCCCCGCCACTTTCCCCTGGTCCGCCAAGATAGTAATGCTGGCCATCAGCCGAAGCGCGCCAACCCTCACCGAACCATGCGGCGACAGGTTCGGCATGGATCGCGTCGGTCAGCGTGGCCAATGCCGCCCTGAATGTGTCCTCTCGCATGTGCCAGGTTTGCATTCTGAGCAATGCCCGCCGTGATGCGACGTTGCAGATATCGGCCATTCGGCTGAGGCCCAGGTTAGTGGCTTCAGCGATCAGGCTGGCAATGAATGCCTTTTCGTCACTCGGGGGAAGTCCGGTCGAGACATGGGTGAAATGGTCGATGAAGCCCGTCCATTTGGCGACCTGATGCAGCACGTCGGTGATTCGCACCGTCGGCAACATCCGGTAGAACTGCAAAGCTGTGTCGCGCGATTGCTCTTCGTCTGCGGCTCTTTCCTTGGGCATCTTCGGGAACCGAAGCCGGTCGCCGGTAAACAACGCCGCATCCTTGGACGACAGGCTGTTCGCCGTCGCGAGCAACGCCCGGTCAAGCTGCGCCGACTTGGCAGCGATCCACTGCTCGAACTCCAGCTTGCCAGGATCAGGCAATCTCGACGGCTGAATGATCGGTGCCACCGAGGGGCGAATCAAGTCTTCGAGCGCACGGTGCATTCGCGCGACGTGGGAACCCAAAGATCGCCTGAAGCCACCGCGCTTGCCACGGCAAAGTATGTGGCAAGCTCCCAATATGTCCGGTCGATCTTTCCGTCGGCGAACAGATGTCGGCGCCATCGATGCTCGATATGACCGAGCGGAACATCGATAGGGAGCGGCTTGCGCCAGTTTCCGCCAAGATCGACGAGGATGCCCATTGCGGTACGGAGCGAGGACGTTGACTTGCGCCCATCGAACGCAAACGTAGCGAGAAAGCGGCTGCCGATCTGCTTGAATACCCGGTATTCCGGTTGGAGTTCGCCCACCACATCCGAACGCCCTGGCTTCGTCGAGCGGCGAATAAGCTGCGCATCGGCTTCAATCAGATCGAGGCCAGCGACAGAGGTGACGGCAGCCTCAACATTTTCGCCTTTGCGCAGAGCCATAGTCATTGCTTCGAGCACTGCAGCGATCCTTACGAGCCGCTCTCGTCCTTGATCGGCCGAGGCAAGGATGGTTTCGCCCAGGCGCTTGCGGGCCCGGAGGTTGGCCCGCCCCACCAGCGATCCGAACATGGCAAGCGCCGCATCGGTTGTGGTGGCCTCCAATTCGCGCATTGTTGCCACCAGCGTTGCCATGCGGCGAGGCGGCGTCATCTGCTGCAGCGCCTGGGCGGTCAGACGAACGCCTTCGCGCGCCAACTGGTTCATCCTGGCCCATGCCGCGTCAGGAACCGAAACTTCATCGATCCCAAACGCTCGGATCGCATCGATCTTGTCGAGAAGTTCAAGCAGTGTGCGGGCGCTCACGCGGTTTGGCGGTGCTCGCAGCCAGCTCAACCGACTTTGCTGATCATGGACTTTCTCGGCCAGAACTGCGTCCAGCCTTTGCCGGGACGCGGTGTCGAGCTGGGCATGAATTGAAGCCGCGAAAGCTTTGTCGGCCTGGTGCAGCGCCGATGCCACCATCCGTTCGATGACGCTCGCTCCCGGAATGATGATCCGATCTGTGCGCATCCTATCGGCGAGGCGTTCGAGCAATGCCTGGCCATCCGTTAGCGCAACAGCCTCATCGTCAAGCCATGCGCCAAGCTCGGCACGCAGCGGATGGCTCAGGTCGCGAAAGCCATGATTTCGCTTGATGGTCGCCAGCTGCTCATATCGCGTCGGCCCTCGCCGCGCGAATTCAGCAATCGCCTCGGCATCGACGTCGACCTGTTCGGCGATGTAATCGAGCATGATCGCCGGCAGCACTTCTCCCCGACGCAGATATCGGCCTGGATAACGCAGGCAGCAAAGCTGAAGGGCGTAGCCCAGCCTCGTTGCTGGCGTGCGAGCCCTGGCAATCAGGGCAAGATCGGTATCGTCGAGGCTGTAGTGCCGAACCACCTCTTGCTCGGTGCCGGGCAGCGCCAAAAGCTCTGCTCTTTGCCTTTCTGTCATTGGAATGCGTGCAGGCATCAACCGAATCCCTTCACAAACGTCTTTCCAATCGTTATCGAATTGAAAGAGGATTTTGAAAGCCGTAATCGCTGACGGGAAGGTGATCGCCCACGGCCTTTCAGAAACGACCGTTTGCGAATGAGGCCACCATGCTGATCGGCTATGCGCGCATCTCAAAGGGCGACGATCAGAGTACCGCGCTGCAGATGCGTGCTTTGAAGGACGCTGGGTGCGAGCGGGTCTTTGAGGAGACCGCAAGCGGTGGACGCTGGGATCGGCCCGAACTGCACCGAATGCTCGACCAGCTTCGCGACGGTGATGTTGTGGTGGTCTGGAAGCTGGATCGCCTTTCACGATCATTGAAAGACTTGCTGCACCTGCTCGATCGGATCGAGGCGGGTAACGCGGGTTTTCGATCGCTGACTGAAAGCATCGACACGACGACACCGGCAGGCCGGATGATGATGCAGATGGTCGGCAGCTTCGCCGAGTTCGAACGCGCCATGATCCGCGAGCGCACCAAAGCCGGTCTCGATCAGGCGCGATCCGAGGGTCGCGTTGGTGGCCGCCGACCAAAGCTGAATGCCAGGCAACGCGCCGAAATAGCCGACAGCGTGACATCGGGCCGTAAGTCCGCTGCTGAAATGGCGCGCATCTTCGGTGTCAGCCAACCCACGGTGTCGCGGATCGTCGCCGCGCGGCGCGCTTTCCTTCAAGGAACCGTATGAAAGTCGGCCACGACCTCTCGCGCTTCATAAAATTCGCGACCCGCGATGACTGGGGCGAGGCGCTGCACGATGCGCTTTCCGATCATGTCGGCGCCGCAATGGAGGAGTTCAACCTCGAATTTGATGAGATCGGCGAGATCATCAGCGAACACTATACCGGGGTTTTGTTTGGCTGTGCGCTCGAAGACCTGATGACGCGCCGGTTCGAACCCCATGGAGAAAATCTGGTCGACGACTATCTCAAGCGGCGTGGCTGGAACGAAAAGGCACCGACAAAGGCCTATCTGCGCGCACTTCGGGACTCAGCGATGAGTTTGTATGAGGTCAGCGACGTCGTTTCAGGTGAGGGGTTTGCCGCTCGCGATCTCGTGCGTGGCGGGGAACCCATTCGTATCAGGGAAAAGTCCGGTTCGCGCACCCTGCGGCAATGGGACCGGATTGCTGTGCGGGTCGTGCCCGAACGCAGCGCCCACGTGCTGTCTGGTGTCATCCTGCCTTTCACGCCAGAGGCTGCCGAAAACCTGCTCGATGGGTTCAGGGTCGCGAGCGGGAAGCGCCGAAAGTCGGTCAGGATCGATATCGACGACGACACGCTTGCCAACATCGCACATCTTTTCACCACGGCATGGCTGTTCGATGTCCTGCCCAGCGCGATAGGGCTGCAAACCCCCATTGTGCAGAACACCGATGGCGATGACCTTGTGTTCCACAATGTGCGCTTTCCGCTCAAGCGCGGAACTTCCGCTGAAGCCGTCGCTGCGCTGCTCGATGTGCACCCTGAA
>JAKFWB010000088.1 GCA_021732945.1 Porphyrobacter sp. | reverse complement strand
GCCCCCGCCGGTCGCGAGCAAGCCGCCGTTCCACGGGCCGGGATGTTCGACCGTCCAGCGCGGCTTCTGCGCCACCGGGTCCCACGCCACCAGCATCCCGCGCAAGGAGCCTGCCACTTGCTTGCGGAAGCCTCCATCAGCCGGCAAATCGCCTGCGAGGCTGAAGCCGACATTGAAGCCGCGCGCGGTATCGGGCTTCCAGTTGGCCTCGGGCGCGTAGAGCATCCCCGCCTCGAACGCAGGGATATAGACCAGCTTCTCGGTCGGGCTGTAGGCCATCGGGTGCCAATTGTGCCCGCCCAGCGCGCCCGGAGTGACCAGCGCGGGCTTGCCGGTCTTGTCGACCCGCGTTTCGGGATTTTCGATCGGTCGGCCGGTCTTGGGATCAATCCCGGAGGCCCAGTTCACGCTGACATAGGGCTTGGCGGAGATGAACTCCCCCGTCTCGCGGTCGATCACATAGAAGAACCCGTTCTTTGGCGCCTGCATCAGCACCTTCCGGACCTTCCCGTCGATTTCCATATCGGCGAGCATGATATGCTGCGTGGCGGTGTAGTCCCACGTCTCGCCCGGCGTGGTCTGGTAGTGCCAGACATATTCGCCGGTCGCAGGCCGCACCGCGACAATGCTGGAGAGGTAGAGGTTATCGCCCTCCCCCGTGCCATCCTTGCCGGGGCTGCGATAGGCGCGGTTCCAAGGGGAGCCGTTACCCACCCCGATATAGAGCAGATCAAGCTCGGCATCATAGGCCATCGAATCCCACACCGTGCCGCCGCCGCCAATCGCGTCCGACGCGCCGAGCACGTCCATGTTCCACGTCTCGGCAGCTTTCTGGAGATAGTCGGGCGGGTTCTTGGGATCGCCGCCTTCAGGCACGGTGTAGAACCGCCACAACTCCGCGCCGTCATCAGCGTCATAGGCCGCGACATAGCCGCGCACGCCGAATTCGGCCCCGCCATTGCCGATGATCACCTTGCCATCGATCACGCGCGGCGCGCCGGTGATGGTGTAGCTTTTCGATTGATCGACCGTGACCTTTTCCCACTCCACCGCCCCGGTTTCGCGGTTCAAAGCCACCAGCCGCCCATCGAGCGTGCCGAGAAACAGCTTATCACCCCACGCCGCCAACCCGCGGTTCACCGTGTCGCAGCAGGCCTTGACCGCCGTTTCGCCCGGCACCTTGGGATCATATTCCCACAAGGCCTTGCCCGTGGCGGCATCGAACGCCTTCACCTTGCTCCACGCGGTGGTGAGGTAGAGTTTGCCGTCCATCACCAGCGGGGTCGCTTCCTGCCCGCGTGCGGTGTCCATATCGGCAAACCACGTGAGGCCGAGATTGCCGACGGTGTCCTTATTGACTGTGTCGAGCGGGGAGAATCGCTGTTCGGAATAGGTGCGCCCGTGGCTGATCCAATTGGCGCTGTCGCCATCAGCGCCCACCAGCATCGCGGTGGTGATTCCCTCACCCGCGCCCGCGCCATCTCCAAACATCTGGCTGCAATTGGCCAGCATCCCCGCTGACAGCAACAGCGCAGCCGCGCTCGCCCACCTGACCAGGTCCATCGATCCCAAACTCCCCGATTTTTCTTATTCTGCATGTTGCCGGTTCATTCGCAGCTTGTCCATGCCCGCCGCTCCCGCCTATCATAAGCGCGTGCGGGACAGCAGGAGACAACAGCATGTGCGATGAGAGCAAACTGGCCGATTGGGCCAAGCAAACAATCAGCCGCCGCCAGTTCGGCGCGCTATCCGGCACGGCGGCGCTGGCCGCATGCAGCGGTGGGACGAGCGAGACCAATGCCCGGATGCCCGGCCCCGGCCTGAAGGAGCGCGGCGTTACCTTCGCCACCGCCGATGGCACGATGGACGGCTTCTTCGTGCAACCCGAGGCCGGCAACCACCCCGCGGTGATCCTGTGGCCCGATATCGCCAGCATCCGCGAATCCAAGCGTATGATCGCGCGCAATCTCGCCGCCGCAGGCTACGCCGTGCTGGTGGTGAACCCCTATTACCGCGACGTCACCGGCGAACAATTCGCCGATTTCGCCGCCTTCATTTCGGGCGGCGGCTTCCAGAAGGTCGGCCCGTGGCGCGGCAAGCTGAATGCCGAAACGATCATGCGCGATGCGACCGCGATTGTGGACTGGCTCGACCGGCAGGAGGGCGTCGATCAGGCCAAGGGCATCGGCACCCAAGGATACTGCATGGGCGGGCCGTTCACTGTGTGGAGCGCGGCGGCGGTGCCATCACGGATCAAGGCGGCAGCGAGCTTCCACGGCGGCGGGTTGGTTCGCGCCGACAATCCGATGAGCCCGCACAAGGTGCTCGGCAAGGTCGATGCGAGCTTGCTGATCGCCGTGGCGCAGGACGACGATGCCGAAGCGCCCAACGACAAGGTGACCTTTGCCGAAGCCGCCAAGGCCGCCGACGTGCCCGCCACCGTCACCGTCTATCCCGGCGATCACGGCTGGATGGTGTCCGACAGCCCGGCCTATGATGCGACAGCCGCCGGGCGCGGCGAGGCGGATTTGAAGGCGCTTTACGCGGCGGCACTGGGTTAGACGGGCCTTGGAAAGATGCAGTCAGGTTGCGAGAAAACCTCGGTCTTACAAGAGCCCGAACTTTGCATCCAAAACCTGACAGCCATCCGGGAACCCTTTGTTGCTAGTTTGTTCTTGAAATCAAATGATGCCATCGGTATACCTCGCTGCTAGAGAGGTCAGCGATGGCAGGTCTGAGTTTCACATTTTACGAATTTTTCGCTGGCGGCGGCATGGCTCATGCGGGCCTAGGTGCAGCCAATTGGAACTGCCTTTTCGCCAACGACTTCGACCAGAAAAAATGTGCTTCATATGCCAGTAATTGGGGTGACAATTCACTTGTGTGCGGCGATGTTGCGAAGCTGAAAATCAAAGATTTGCCGGATCGGGCAAATCTGGTCTGGGCTTCATTTCCCTGCCAAGATTTATCGCTTGCTGGCGGTGGAGCGGGGTTGCGAGGTGACCGTTCTGGCACCTTCTGGCCTTTCTGGCGATTGATGGATTCGTTGATTGCCGATGGTCGTGCGCCAGACATCATTGCGCTTGAAAATGTCACCGGAACTCTGACCTCACATGGCGGAAAAGATTTTGAGGCGATCTGCAACTCGTTCGTAAAATCGGGCTATCGCTTCGGCGCGGTTGTGATCGACGCAGCACTCTTTGTCCCACACTCGCGCCCTCGGCTCTTTGTAGTGGGTGTTCGTGACGGTGTAAAAATTCCACGCGACTTGATTGGTGACGGTGCGTCGGCGCAATGGCACCCCAAGGCGCTACGCACCTCATATGATATGTTACCCAGCGCAGCAAAGGATCGCTGGCTGTGGTGGCGACTTACACCACCAGTGCTATCAAGTATGCGCTTTGCCGATCTGATTGAGGCGGCACCATCAGACGTCGCATGGCACTCGGATGCAGAGACACAAAAGCTCTTGTCGATGATGAGCACAGTCAATCTGGCTAAGGTAAACCATGCCAAACGCGCTGGCCGGAAGATGGTTGGCACGATCTATAAGCGCACTCGGTTCGATGCAGGCGGCCAGAAAGTCCAACGCGCAGAGGTGCGATTTGACGACATAGCAGGATGCCTTCGCACTCCGGGCGGCGGCTCAAGTCGGCAACTCATTCTAGTGGTTGACGGAAAGTCAGTGAAATCTCGTTTGATTTCTAGTCGGGAAACAGCCCGCCTCATGGGCCTTTCAGATGATTACCGTTTGCCTGAAAAGTATAATGAGGCGTATCACTTAACCGGTGATGGGGTTGTCGTGCCGGTCGTGCGCCATCTTGCAGAACAGCTATTTGAGCCCTGCCTTATGGCGGCAAAGAGACTTATGGCGGCTGCATGACAATTATTCCCTGCGAACAAAACGCAGATCTTCGCAGAAAAATCGAATCCTTCACCGAAACGCTCAAGACTGAGGCACATCTGCTTGGTGATCACGGCTTGGACGAAGCTGAGTTCTACAACAGCGGCCTGTTCCGTGGAGCCATTGAACGCATCCGCGGCCAATTCTCAGCCACTATGCGGGAAAAGCGGGAGTTCGTCGCTCACGTATTAAACTACATGCAAGATGGTGGTCACATTGCCGACTGGGAATCGGCTGGCGAGAACAATCGTCATGATTATTCGGTTAGCCTAAACTCCGGAAAGGTGGCCGTGATAGAACTGAAGGGCTGCCTCGACGGCAACAACACCAATATTTTTGAACGCCCGCCACACGCCAACGAGTTTGTGCTTTGGAGCGTTTGCACAAACCCAGGTGCCGATCCACGCCACAATGCGTGGTCGGGAATCCATACGCGCCTTAGTGCTGAAATCATCTCGCGGTCGCAGCGTGTAGATGGTCTGATTGTTTGGGACATGGTCTGCGGCACGATTGGCAGACCTTGCCCCAAAGTGCTCGCGAATGAAGGACGTTTGAACGAAGTCGGCCCGTATCGCCTGCCGCCCCCCTGCATCTACCTGTTCCCAGCAACTATCCCCGCACCGCGCAACAATCCAAGTCCCAGAGCACAAAGTTTGGATGCGGTCGAACTCCTAGCTGCCTTCCACGCATGTTTCGGTGGGCAGGCAGATGAACTAAATAGGGTCGATTTTGACGTTGAGAATCGTGGCGCTGACATGCTGCGGACGACGAGAGTATCTCGCGGCGGTGTAGTTATCCAAGAGTCAGGTGCGACCGCTATCAGGCGGACTTAGAGCAGCCAAACTGAAATTTTGCGTCATGAGAGTGGCTCTGATTTACGTCCGCTAAGTGTCGTCAACATAACCAATCCGGACGGCAAGCTCCCCCCAACGACCCATGCCGCAATCCAAGCATTTCTTAACCGGCTCGCGGCGCGGTACGGCTCAGTCTATGCCTGCCCTGCTATCAGCCCCATGCCGCCCGCCTGCATACCTCGCCTTGCCCGCATTGGCCCGTTCATTGGCCGCGCCAAAGCGGCCATGCTTGCGATAGCCCAGCATCCACTTGCCCAAAAACAGGCCCGGCGGCTTGGGGGCGGCGACGTCGATCTGAAAGCGCGCTCAGTCGCCGCGCTGGCCTAGGGGCACCCCCAAGGCGGGGTTTCCTACAGCGGGGCGCAGGGATTATTGCGGGGGTATGCCCACGTTGCCTCAGCCCCTTTTGCCCGTGACCTTGCGCCCGCTTCAGAGCGTCGCGGCATGGTGCGCGCGGGTGGGGCGGATCGGCATTGCGCCGCGGCAGTTTGGTGGCCCAGGTTTTTCGCTTCTGAACAGTGTAACCTGTGTCTCCAACAGGGCTGGAGATGAACGAAAGCGGCATCGGCCAAGCGCAAGGGACCGCGCTTCCCCTCCGAACCGAAGGGCGCTTACCCCGCCTTGCGCGACTTGGCCCGCTCGTTTGCCGCGCCAAAGCGCCCGTGCTTGCGGTAGCGCAGCATCCACTTGTCAAGGAACAGGCCCAGCGGCTTGGGCTCGATCCCCAGTTCGGCAAAGCCCAGCGCGCCCGGTGCCACCGTGCTGCCGGGCTTGAGCAGCGCCCATTGGTCGCGGCTCATCGGGGTCAACGGCATGGCGGCAAAGGCGGCGCTCAGGCCATCGGGCATGGCGATGAAGCGGCGCTTGCGCCCCTGCGCCTCCGCGATGCGCTCGTGGATCTCGATCATGCTGAGCTGCTCCGGCCCGCCCAGTTCATAGGTGCGGCCGCCGTGCTCCTCGGGGTGCTCCAGCGCGGTCGCCACCGCCTCGGCCACGTCATCGGCATAGACGAGTTGCAGCTTCGCCTCCGGCCCGAACACCGGCAGCACCGGCAGCATTTCGATCATCCCGCCAAACAGGTTGAGGAAATTGTCATCCTTGCCGAACACGATCGAGGGTCGCAGGATCGTCGCGGTGGGAAAACCGGCCAGCACGCGGCTCTCGCCCAGCGCCTTGGACTTGGCATAGGCGGTAGGGGATGCGGCATCGGCACCGCTGGCGCTGATATGCACCATCGCTGTGACGCCGGCGGCGGCGGCCAGCCGGGCAATGGTGCCGGGCGCCTCGCCCATCACAGTGTTGAGATCGCCAGCGAAGGCGCCGACCAGATTGACGACATAATCGGCCCCATCCAGCGCGGCAGCGACGTGCGCTTCATTGGTGATGTCGCATGGCAGGAATTGCAGCTGGCCGAGATTGGCGAGCGGCTTGAGCCCTTGCGCCTTGTAGGGCGCCCTGCTCGCCAGCCGCAACCGCGCGCCGCGCTCCAACAAGGCTTGCGCGACATAATTGCCGATATAGCCGCTGCCGCCGAACAGGGTGACAAGCTGGCCGGAAAGCGGAGAGGAGGTGGGCATGGGTTGGGGTGCTCTTGATGGCGGCCTAAGTGCTGGCAATGTGCTGGCAGCGCTTTGCGACAATGCGCAGCGACAGGCAAGAGCGGCGATGCGGGTGACTGCGCGGGATGATGAAGAGGATGGGGTAGATGGGGTCTCCAGGCGGCTGATTGGGGCTTGGCCGCCATGGTGCCAATTTGAGCCCCAACCCCCGATTTAGCCCGCACCAGACACTGTCC
>JAKFWB010000097.1 GCA_021732945.1 Porphyrobacter sp. | reverse complement strand
GCCGATGGATCGCGGGTCTACATCAACGGCGATGGCGGGGATGAATGGTTGCAAGGCAGCTGGGACTACTACAGCGAGTTCGTATCTGATGCCGATTTGATAGGTTTTGTTTCGGCTTTGCGGCTTGATGCGGCGGCGCTTGGGTGGCGCGCATCGCTGCCCAAGGCCCTGCGGACCGGCCTTTCCGCGTTGGTGCCAGATCGCTTGCGGGCGGCCCGTCGTGCAGCTCGCCGCGTTGCACAATATGCTGATCCAGAACAATATTTCTGGCTTAAGGCTGACTTGCGCGCGCTGTTGGAACGCCAAGAGGCAGCCTATGCTGCTTCTTTGCCGACCGATCCGATCGCTTGGCAGAAGCAGAATTTGTTTTCGTCTCCTTACAGTGCTTATGGCGCTTCGCGGATGCAACGTCAGCGCGGCAACAATGGTATCGAGGCACGCAACCCGATGTTGACCCGTCAATTCATCGGCTTCAGCTTGGCCACGCCCGAAAATATCCGACGCTGCGCCGGCGTGACCAAGGTGATACACCGGATCGCAATGCAGGGAATCTTGCCGCGCATGATTCTGGATCGGTCGACCAAGGCCGATTTTGAATCGGACGTAACTGACCTCGAAATGGCGCATTTTTGTGAAGGCCCGGGATTGTCATTCCTCAATGAAATCTGCGAAAGCAAGGGCTTGGAGAGGCTGCTAGGCGAAGGGCGGGCCAACATGGTTGACGCAGACCGATCGTGGGAGCTATGGGGGATTTACGCAGTTGCAGCATTTCTTATGCTAAATGCCCAGCGAACCGGCTTCATTGAAGCTTCGCAAAGTTAGGACCAGACATGACCAAGGAAACCACCAAGACCGCCTATTCGGCCCCGCGTCTGGTTGAGTTCGGCTCAGTGCGTAACCTGACTGGCGGCAGCGGCACCATGATGATGGATGCCGGCGTCATGATGGTTCAGACCTGAACGCTTAGATCGTCCGTAGCTTATGAATTTAGAGCCCCTGCCTGACTATGTTGGGCGGGGGCTTCTTTGCATTGAGCGGCTACGACGACAGAGCAATGCTACGTTCGCAACACTGGTGAATTGACCCGAGCCATGTCAGACGCTCTGGCCGAACATATCGAATACCTGTCTCTGCCGGGGCGCAATGCGCTCTTTCGGCGAGCAATTGCGGCAGTGCTGAAGCCGGGAGGCCTTGCGGCTGATCTCGGTTGCGGGGTCGGGGTGCTGGGCTTGTTCTGCCTCGAAGCAGGTGCAGGCAAGGTCTGGGGTATCGACAGCAGCGACGCGATCCATCTGGCGCGCGAAGTCATGACGAAGGCCGGGATGGCCGGCCGTTATAAGTGTATCAGCGGTTCGACTTTCCGCACCGAACTTCCGGAACAGGTCGATCTGATTATCTGCGACCATGTCGGCTTTTTCGGCTTCGATTACGGCATTATTGGCATGATGCGCGACGCGCGGCGACGGTTTCTGAAGCCGGGCGGAACCATGATCCCGCAATCGCTGGACCTGATGGTCGCCGGGGTTTCGTCCGATGCCTGCCTCGCCAAGGCCGCTGGCTGGGCGCAGGAGATTGTCCCGCCGCCATATCGCTGGCTGGATGAGCTCAGCCGCAACGTGCGCTACAGCCACCAGCTGAGCCCTGATGATCTGATTGCTGCCCCCGTCGCACTCGGCCATGTTGATCTGGCGGATACGAATACCGATTTCTACCGGTTCGAGGCTATGCTGACCGCGACGCGTGCCGGGCGGTTTGATGGGGTTGCTGGCTGGTTCGATTGCCACCTTGCGGGGGATGTCCGGATGACCAACAATCCGCTCTCGCCCGACAGCATTCAACGCTCGCAGGCGTTCCTGCCCGCATCGCAGAGTTTCGCAGTGGAAGCGGGCGATCAGATCGGGGTGTCGATCCGGTTCCGGGCCGATGACATGATGATTTCCTGGACGATCCAGCCCCCGCATGGCGCACCGCGCCAGCAGATGTCGACGTTCAAGAGCACCGTTATCAGCCCCGCCGATCTGGTCAAGCAGCCTGACCGTGCGCTCGCGCTCAGCCATGAAGGCAAGGCGCGCGCCTTTGTGCTGGCGCAGGTTGATGGCGAGCGTACCGGCGCGGCAATCACGGCAAAGGTGCTGGCGGAATGGCCTGATATGCTGCCGACGGAAGAGGCAATCCGTGATTTTGTGACGTCGGTGCTGGCGCATCACTGCGCGCTATGACCGGGCTGCGATGCTGACCCTGCAAGCGCATCCTCCGCGCCTCCAGCCGCCACTGGCCTCCACGCCCTATGATCGATGGGTTCTGCCAGATGGCGAAGTGAAGGCCGAACTTCACCGCACGGATGACGGATTTCTGGTACGCTTTGCAGGGGAAGCCGATTTTCTGATCGCGCCGGATTGCGGTGCTGCGACCGGCTGGCCCGCTCCGGGCACGGACCTGGATCATTTTTCCAGCCTGTTCCGCCACGGCGTGGTGCCGCTGGTGGGCAATCATCTGGGCGGGCTGTATTTGCATGGCAGCGCCGTGGTGATTGATGGAGGTGCGGCCGCCTTCATTGCTCTATCCCGCAGCGGCAAGACCACTCTGGCAGGCGCAATGGCCAAGGCCGGCTATCCGATCCTCACCGAAGACGTGATCGAGTTAGTGCGCGGCGACGATGGCTACTGGCTGCAACCCAAGCCATCAGACCTGCGTCTGTTTGCTGATAGTGCCGCGCATCTGTTCAACCTGACCTTTCCCGCCGAGCAGGAGGACGAAAAGCAAAGCATCGCGGGCGGGACCATTGCGCCGTTCCACGAAGTCGCCTGCCCGCTGGATCGGATCTATCTGTTGGGCGATGATCATTCAGCGCCGCTGTCGATTGCGCCAGTGGATGGTGCGGCGGCGCTGGCGCGGTTGCTGCCGCATGCCTTTGTGCTCGATGTCGAGGATAAGGCGCGGCTGGGCGCGCATTTCTCTCGCATCGCGGAACTCTGCCAGCTGATCCCCTGCCGGGCGCTTGACTATCCGCGCCATTATGACGAATTGCCGCAGGTGGTCGCTGCTATCCTTTCGGAATTCCAAGGTACCAGGAACGCGCCATGATGCTTCAGCGACAGTTTCAGGTGTCCGACGATGCGATCGGGCGCGAGGTCGCAGGCGAGATGGTGCTGCTTGATCTGGCGAGCGGCCAGTATTTCGGGCTTGATCCGGTGGGCAGCCGGATCTGGGATCGGCTGGCACAAGGCCCATGCTCGTTCACCGATCTGTGCGACATCATCGAAGCGGAATTTGATGCGCCGCGCGATGTGATCGAACACGATATGCAGGCGCTGATCGCACAGCTTTCTGAAAAGAAGCTGGTCAGCCCGGTTTAAGAATCCTTGGCAGTCAGCTTGCCCTGCTCCCATTCGGCCAGATTGATGATCCGGTCGGCCAGCGCGAGGCTGGCGGGGCGGTGGGTGATGATGATCACCGTGCGCCCCTTCAGCAAAGTGACGCAGGACTCGACGAAGGCCGCTTCGCCCTCCAGATCATACATGCTGGTCGCTTCGTCGAAGATATAGATCGGCGGATCGCGGTACAGCGCCCGGGCGAGCGCGATGCGCTGCTGTTGCCCGCCCGACAGCCGCACCCCATCATCACCGATCATCGTGTCCAGCCCTTGCGGCAGGCGTTGGGCGAAGTCCCACGCCTGCGCCATCTGGGCGGCGCGCTCGACGCTGGCGGCGTCGCGGTTGTCTGCGCCAAAGATGATGTTCTCGCGGATCGTGCCGTTGAGCAGCAGCGGCCGCTGCGGGACATAGCCGAACTGACGGCGCAGCGCCTGCACCTGAAGGGTGGCGATATCCGCTCCGTCGAGCGTGATCCGCCCGGCTTGCGGATCGTAGTAACGCAGCAACAAGCGGACCAGCGTGGATTTGCCAATCCCGTTAGCACCAGTCAGCGCCACCACTTCGCCAGCCGCGATGGCAAGGTTCGCCCCTTCCAGCACCTGCGGGCGGCCCGGATAGGCGAAGCTGATGTTTTCAAACGCAATGGCGCCTGCCGCGCGTTCGATCACTCCCGGCGCGGCGTAGCCTGGTTCTGCCGGCTTGGCGAATACTGCTTCAAGCCGCGCCAATGTGCCGCGCGCCATCTGGAAGGCGCCATAGGTGTCGGCAAGGCCGCTGGCGGGGCGGGTCAGCAAGGCGGCGTAGAGCAGGAAGGAAAACAACTCGCCCGGCGTGCGCGTGCCTTCTGCAATCTGTTCGCTGCCGATCAACAGGATGCCAATCGCGGCCAGGCCCGCCACCAACGACACCACCGGCGCGATAAAGGCGTAGATTCGCGTGCGTTGCAGGCTGAGCTTGCGGGAATCCTCGGCGGCGACGTGATATTCGCTCTGGCGCGCGTCCTCGGTGGCAAAGGCCTTGATCGCTGGCAGCATTTCGAGATCGTCGCTGCCCAGCCAGACCAGCCGCACATCGGCATTGCGCGCCCGCCGGGCAAGAATGCGCAGTCGCCGCCCGATCAGCTTCATCGCCAGCAGAAAAATGATGATCAGTACCGGGACCACCAGCGTCATGACTGGATCCAGCAGGAACAGCAGGATGATCGCTCCGCCCGCAGTCATCACCATCGAGGGCACGTTGGCCAGCGTGCGGGTCAGGAAACCGCTCAGCTGTCCGGTTTCATAAGTCATCAGTGACAGCAGCTCGCCTGACCGGTTCTGGTCATGGAAGGTGATCGGCAGGGCCATCAGGTGATCATGGGTTTCACGCCGCAGGCCGGAAAGAATGCGCCCCGACGCCAGTTCCGAAAGGATCGAGACAAGGATGCTGACGATCGCCAGAGCGACGAGCGCCGCCAGCAGCAGCAATACAGTCGCGCGCAGGTCAATCACGGTATCACCCAGCACGCCGGCCAGGAACGATCCGGCTAGCCACGGGATCGCGAGGCTGGCCATGGCGCTCAGCAAGGACAGGCCGCTGATCAAGGCCAATTCCGGCAAGAACGGGCGCGCGCGGTCTTTGAGAAACGTAAAGTTCACGGCCGCTCTCCGCGTTTGCGCAGCCACGCCACAGCCCCTGCATAACGCCGCAATTGCAGGGCAATAGTCGGCCAATGGGCGTGTTCGGGAAACTTGTCTTCCAGATGCGCGCGCGGGGCGAACACCATTGAACCCAGAATCTTCGCCTTCGTAGCCAAAGAATCCGCCCCCCGGACATCCGCCCACATGTCGCCCAGCCGGTCCGGCGCGGCAATGTAACGCGCGGCGGGCGATGGGCGTGTGTCGCTGGCGATCGCGGCGATCACCGCTTCTGGCGGCTGCAACCCGATATCCTCCCGCGCACCGATCAGCGCAGCATGAACCAACGGAGAGACTTGCCGGTCGTGGCAAAAGGTCACAAGCCGCTGCCAATCGGCGTCGCTGAAGCGGGCCGCAATATAGGCGTAATCAACCGACCAGATCAGCCGCCGCCCGCCGGTAACCCGTACGTCATCGACGAAGAAACCGCGTGCGACGTGCCAGGCCTGATTGATTGCCCCGTGCACCAGCATCAGCATTGGCTCGGGCGCGCGCGCTTCGGGGTGCAGCTGCGGGACTGGTATGCTGCGCTCCCAAAATTCGCCCGCACGCAGAACCTTTTGCAAGATCGGGCGATCGGCCGGTTCCCAGTGCAGATCAAGGCAATGGGTTAGCCCAGCGCCGCAAGCGATCTCCCAGGTTTCCTGAAAGAACAAGCCATAGGGGTCATCGCGGCGGTGGCAGCCTTGAGCGGCCAGAATGGCGCGAGTGCGATCGAGATCGGCCGGGTGAACCAGCAGATCAGTATCGCCGCGCCGCCGCATCGCCGGATCGGGATGATAGAGGTAGGCCAGCGCCGTGCCCTTCATCACCAGCGTTGGCACGCCGCCTTCGGCCAGCGCCGTGATCAGGCGAGTGATCGCGGCGAAGTGCATTTCCTCCCACAGTCCCACGAGCCGCGCTTCGCTTTGCAATCGATCTCGCACGGCATTGGGCCAGCCCTCGGCCTGCGCCACCAAGCGCGCCAGCAGCGCCGCGATGCCGTGAAACTCGGCCCGCGCGGCCAAAAGGTCACCATCGGCCTCGATGTCCCAGGCCGCTGGCCATAGAGGCAAAGGCTCCGATGCAAGGCTGCACCGCACGCATTGCGCCAGAAACCGGTCAGCCGTTTCGGTCGAAGTCATGTCAGCATCTGCTTTGGCCGGGGCCATGGGCGTCCATGGTCAGCTTGCTACCGCCAAAGCCAGATTTCTCCAAACCCCGGGGAACAGGAAGCCGTGGCGCAAGATAGACAGGCGGCGGGCGACAAAGCCGATATCGGGCAATTGGGCGAATTGCCGAGCGAGGGCGGCCGCATCAGGTGCGGTCGTCTCCAGCCGTTCGGCAAGGGCGGCGGCTTGCCGCGCGCGCACGGCCAGCTTCTGCTGCATCACCACGCGGTAATTGGCTTCGCTCATCGCCGCGCTCGCCGATGCCTCGCGCGGGTTGGAGACATTGCTGCCGTGGATGCGATAATCAATGTGCGGCACGGGATCGAAGACCACCGTGCCGCAAGCGGCGGCAATCAGGCTGATCCACCAATCGTGCATAACCGCCTCGCGCGGGATCGGCAGGCAGGCCT
>JAKFWB010000160.1 GCA_021732945.1 Porphyrobacter sp. | reverse complement strand
GAGACGTTGACTGTTTCAGATCGTTGGGGTGTCCTCGGCACAACAACGCTTACAGGCTTCGAAGAGGTCTATATTTTTGAGACCGATGAGACTTACACAGTTCAAGGCTTTGTTGACGCCGTCGCAGCTCGACAATTCGCCTCTCCTGTCGAGGGAAGCGAAGCTGATGATGCGTTGACCGGTACCGCGATTCGGGACCGCATCTTTGGCTTTGAAGGCAATGACACGATCGAAAGCCTTGCGGGCGATGACATCATCAATGCTGGAGACGGCCATGATGTGGTGTTTGGAGGCGACGGGGATGACGTTCTTCTGGGCCAAGCCGGTGACGACATTCTAAATGGCGGCGCTGGGGATGATCGCCTGGACGGCGGATTGGGCGATGATACCTTGGCGGGCGGGATTGGCAATGACACCTACATCGTAGATGGCCTGAGTGATGTTGGCGTCGAACAGCAAGGCGAGGGCATTGATCAGGTTGTTAGCTCGGTAGACTACGAGCTGTCCGCCCACATAGAAGAGCTAAGCCTTGTTGGCCAAGCTCTAGAAGGTGTCGGCAATGGGCTGGCCAATGGGATCGTGGGCAACGACGCGAACAATGTGCTTTTGGGACTTGCCGGCGATGATATTCTCTTGGGCGGCGATGGGTCAGATACGCTGGACGGTGGTGAGGACAATGATCTTCTGCGAGGGCAGTCTGGCGACGACGTCCTGATTGGGGGCGATGGTGATGACACGCTGATTGGCGTGGATGGGACGGACGACATTCATGGCGGCGAAGGCTTCGATACAGCAGTTTTTTCTGGTTTTTCAGATGACTATGAGATCACCTTCAATCTTGATGGAGCCATTGAAATCTTCAGTCTTGCCGGAGACGATGGCTTTGACATCCTGACAAACGTGGAGGCTCTGCGCTTCACTGCGGACAGGGTCACCATTTTGGCATCGGAGCTTCCCGCCTTGGGCACTGTGGGCGATGACAACATTACGGGCGGCTCACTTGGAGACAGGATCTTTGGGCTTGACGGAAATGACACCCTCACTGGCCTTGAAGGCAATGATTTTCTCGATGGCGGTAGCGGCGCAGACGTTATTGTCGGCGGTGCGGGAGACGACCGTTATATAGTCGACAACCCAAATGACCTCGTCGTCGAGCTCGCAGACGAAGGATACGATCTCGTCGAAGCCTCATTGAGCTATGTTCTCGGCGATAATGTCGAAGGGCTCGTACTTGGGAGTGATACGCCGACAGACGGAACGGGCAATTCGCTCGACAATCAAATTCACGGGGATGATCAGAACAACGTACTTCAAGGACTCGGCGGCGATGATCATCTAGCCGGGTCTGGCGGGGACGATTTCCTGTTCGGGGGCGATGGCGATGATACGCTGATTGGCGGCGAGGGGACTGATGATATCGATGGCGGCCAGGGCTTCGATACCGCCGAATACCGTTCAGATATTTTGAACTACGAAATCATCCGCCGAGCTGACGGAAGAGCTCTGGTAACCGACCTTGTCGGCAATGACGGGACGGATACACTCTTTAATGTCGAGAGCTTGAGATTCTCGAACTTCCCGGCTGTAGGGGACGTTGTCGTCAACATTTCTGATCTGCCCATCAGCTCGGTGAATAGCGCCCCAGTCGTCGTCAATCAGGCGCTCGGTCAGTCGGTTGCCGAGGATCAAGAAATCTCGATAGCGATTGATGTAGCGAATTTCACCGACGCTGATGGCGATTTGCTCGCTCTAAGCGTGAGTTTGAGCGATGGCACGCCCCTCCCGGCTTGGCTGACTTTTGATGGCACTCGCCTCATTGGCCTGCCGCCGCAGAATTTCAATGGCGTGCTTGATCTTGCAGTCACTGCCACCGACGGCGCCCTTACCGCTACCGCGCCTTTTCAGCTCACCATCGATCCGGTCAATGACACGCCCGTACTTTTGCAGCCGCTGGCTGACCAGGCTGCAACCGGAGGCGGTCAAGTGGCTTTCACGATCCCGGCCAGCGCTTTCACCGATCCGGACGGTGACACACTGTCGTATACGGCCGAGCTCACGGACGGCTCGGCCTTGCCGCAATGGCTGGCGTTCAATGCGGCGACCCGCGCCTTTTCTGGCACTGCGCCGAACGCTGGCGCTGCCTTTAACATCCGCGTCGTGGCAAGCGATGGGACGGCAAGGGTCGAGGACGTTTTCCTGCTAACCGTCGGCTTGAACTTGACGGGTACGTCTGCTGCAGAAACTCTTACCGGTGGCGAAGGAAATGACACGATCACCGGTCTGGGCGGAAATGACACGCTCATCGGCACCGGGGGCGATGATGTTTTCCGAGTAACCGGCACGGCCCATGGTTTCGACAGCATCGACGGCGGTACTGGAACGGATACCATTGTTGCTACGTCAAACGGTACGATCATTGGTCTGACTGCGATTAATGGGATAGAGCAGATTAATGGAGGCAGTTTCAGTAACGTCTCTATTGCTGGCAGCAGCAACGCAGACATTCTCAATTTCAGTGCCGTGACGCTTACTGCGATCACGCGGATCGACGGTGGCGCAGGGAACGATACGATAACGGGCTCAGCGGCGGCCGATACAATTCGCGGTTCGGGTGGCAACGACACCATCGATTCAGGGGATGGCGACGACACAATCCAATTTGCCGGTGCCGCTGGCGGTTTCGATGCTGTCAATGGCGGCGCTGGCACAGACACGATCTCGGTCTTGGGAAATGGAACGATAATCGGCCTGTCATTGCTCGCCAATGTCGAGGCGATTGACGCAGGAGCATTCACCAACGTTGTTGTTAGTGGAACTGCAAATGATGACTCGCTCAACTTCGCCGGGGTCAGGCTCACTGCGATCACTCGGATCGACGGCGGTGCAGGGAACGATACAATAACGGGCTCGGCGGCGGCCGATACGATTCGAGGTTCCACCGGCGATGACACCATCGACGCTGGCGATGGAAACGATACGATCCAATTCACTGGTACCGGTGGCGGTTTCGATGCAATCAATGGCGGCGCTGGCACGGACACGATTTCGGCCCTATCGAATTCGGCTGTCATTGGCTTGTCATCGCTCGCCAATGTCGAGGCGATAAGCGCAGGAACATTCACCGGCGTTTACCTTGCCGGGTCCGGCGGCGATAACATTCTCGATTTCTCCGCTGTGACACTGACAAACATCACCCGTGTCCAAGGCGGTGATGGCAACGACACGCTCATTGGAAATAGCGCTGCCAACACTCTTTGGGGTGGGATCGGCAACGACGTTATCGATGGCGGCGCTGGCAACGATATTTTGCTGGGTGAAAATGGAGACGATACGATCAAGGGTGCCGAAGGTACTGACACAATAAACGGCGGGAATGGAACAGACACCGTCGACTACTCGGCGTACTTTAACGATGTTGCCGTTGACCTGTCGCTTACCGGTGCACAGACGGTTGCTACCGGAGATTTTGACACAATCACCAATGTTGAGAACGTGATCGGGGGGCTGGGTAACGACGCCCTCAGCGGTTCCACGTCCAACAATGTGCTAAGCGGTGGTGCTGGCAATGATCGACTGACAGGACGGGCTGGCAACGATGTCGTGATGGGCGGAGTGGGCACGTCTGATACTGCCGTCTTCGCTGGCCTGCAGGCCAGTTACAGTGTTGTTACAAATGCCGGTGTGGTCACAGTTGTTGACAATCAAGCTACCACTGATGGCAACGATGGCACTGACACGATTAGTGGAATTGAAAGGCTTGAATTCAAAGGTGGGGCGCAGGTTGGTATTACGTCGCCAATCATTCTCGACCTCGATGGCAATGGTGTCGAGACGGTCTCGGCTACCGAAAGCGATGCCCGGTTCGATCTTGATGGCGACGGGCTTGCCGATGACACCAGCTGGATCGGTGCTGGAGATGCATTTCTCTACCTTGATCGAGACGCCAACGGTACGGTTTCGGGCGTCGAAGAAATCAGCTTCATCGACGATGTTCCCAACGCGGCTACCGATCTTGCGGGCCTCAGAGCCTTCGACAGCAACGGCGACGGCATTCTTGACGCGCGCGACGAGCGTTTTGCCGATTTCGGCGTGTGGCGCGATGCCGATGGCGATGGCGCCGTGGACGAGGGTGAGACCGCCAATCTTGCAACGGTAGGGATCAGATCGATCAACCTGAACGGAACCCCGGTCGATGGCGTGACCGAGTTCGGTGAGGTCGCGATCGCGAATACCGGCAGCTTTACGCTTACCAATGGCACTACCCGCACCTTTGCCGATGCGGCGCTGACCTATTTCTCAGCCGCAACCAACCTGCCCTCGCTTGGGGTAACGCATTACGACTTTGGCAGCAAAGCTTCGAAATACCGTATCAGCACGGCCGGAGGCGCACTCACCGTTGCGCCAAAGAACGCAGGGTCAGGAAGGGATCCGCTCGCAGGGCAATTGGGCGCCAATTCGATCCTGACCTTCCGGGGTCGTGACTATGGTTTGTTCGCGCCAGTTGTGCTCGATCTCGACGGCGATGGAGTCGAGCTTGTCAGCCGCAAGAAGTCGCGCGCAAGCTTCGATTATGGCGGCGACGGAGCGGGTGATGATACTGGCTGGATCGGGCGCGACGACGGCTTCCTCGTCATCGACCGCAACAATGACGGCCTCATCACCGAAGCATCCGAACTCTCGCTCGCAAGCGAGGATGAAGACGCGCGGAGCGGACTTCAGGGGCTTGCGCGGCTCGACAGCAATGGTGACGGCGTGATCGATAGTCAAGACGCGCGCTTTGGCGAGCTGCGCGTCTGGCAGGATCGCAACGGGAATGGCCGAACCGATGCAGGTGAGCTGCGCTCATTGGAAGAGGCTGGCCTCGTCGCAATCAGGCTCAACGCTGTCACGCCATCACAGGCGCAGGTGAAGCTTGATCGTAACGTGATCGCTGCCACCACAACGTTCGTACGCGCCAACGGTACCACGAGCACGGCCGCTGACGTGTCGCTGGCCTATCGTCCGGTTGAAGGTAACGCGGCTACGGCGACAAGCCTTGCCTCGTCGTTTGACCGGATTGGTTTGGACCTGTTCCTTGCGCCGTTCCGCGACACTGGTTTTGAACGTGAAGCTCTGCTGCCGACTATCGATGAGCTGGTCGGGCTGCTTGGCAATGCCAGCTCTCAGGGCATTTCGGACCTGTTCGATCGCTACGCGGCTGAAAGCGCTGTTGAACCAGCGCGAAGCCAACCTGCCCTCACCCTTCCGCCGGTTGATGAGCGCGCTTTAGTGCTGAGCCAGCGCGCATTCGACCCTGTAGCAGGGTCCTTGACGATGCTCCAGGACTACCAGCAACAGTTCTTGCCGGACGTCACGATCGCGTTGCAGGCTAACGATCCGCTGCCGATTGCTCGCGTCAATGAAGCCCTTGAACCAGATCCTGTCCTAGACCAGAGAGTCTCTTCCATCGCTGCATCAGAGAGCCTGAGCGCAATCGATCCAAAGGTGTTGGAAACCAATTCAGACGATAGTCTTGTTGATGAGGTTGCGGCGCAACCTGCAACTCCACAGCTGGGCAGCCGTCTCCTGCTCGATCCGGCGCAGTATGCAATTTCGGGCGGTCCGGCCTGGATCGCAGGCCTGCCGCTGTCGCCTGATCAATCGGCAGAGGTGATCACGCCAACTGCACGTGTGCTGCGCTCGGGCGTTGATATTGCCGCCGTGTTTGCACAGCCCATTAGCGACAATACAGCATCCGACGCAGAGGTCGCTCGCAAGCTCGCCATAATCCGCCAGGACATGAACAGCTTTGGTATTACAGGAGCGGGAGAACTCGAAAGAATGAGGCAGTTTGAGCCCCAGAGTTCCTACCTCTATGCATGAGGTATTGGGCACCTGCATGCGGTCGCAATTCGGATCAAGGTCCAGTGATCACAGCAGGTGCCCATAGAACTGGTGACCTCCTATATCCATCCCGCTGGTCAGCTGTGGGGTGGGTTGCCGATAAGATTGTCCTGGCGGGTCCAACATGGCTAGTTATCGCAATTGCTTAAAGCCGAACTGGTGGTCCCGTTCAACATTCATACTTCGTTGAACAGCTCCCCCAATCTATGGTCCCAAGCTTCCAAGGCAGCGCGCTTCTCGGGTTCATATTTGTAACGATTATAGATGCCAGCGATGCCGGCTCGCGTTCCGCTGATATGGTTAAGGACGGCCTCTGTGACCTCAATCGGGATGCCAAGCGCCTGCAGATTGGTTGCGCCGGTCCGGCGCAGGTCGTGCAAACGCCAATCGTCAAGTTTGATGCTTTGCGGATCACCGCCCCTGTCCTTCTTGCGGCGCTGCATTACTTTCAGCATGCGTTCGTCGAGAAGGCGCTTGGCTTTTGAGTATCCCGAGACGGGTGTGGTGCCAGTTGTACTGAACACAAAGCCGCGCTCCTGCGGATGCAGCGCCGCGAGTTCGGCCACTGCCATGTCGGTCAGCGGAATTATATGCGCTTCGTCATTCTTGGCGCGCTCGGCAGGCAGGGTCCAGGTTCTGGCCTCGAGATCGATCTCCGACCAATCCATCTCCGCAACCTCTTGTCGCCGCTGCATTGTCAGTAGAAGCAGGCGCACAAATGGACCCCAGGGCCAACTGGCCTGCCCTGTGGCTTGCCACAGGGCAGGCCAGTTGGC
>JAKFWB010000414.1 GCA_021732945.1 Porphyrobacter sp. | reverse complement strand
GTCAAGGGCGCAGCGGCAGAACCGGAAGCCGAAGCTCGCCCCCGCCGCGCGCCCGAAATCTCCGACCCTTCAGCCCCGCCCAAGCGCGCAGTGCCGACCAAGACCGCGCAGACCGACATGTTCGCCGCCTACAAGCTGCCGAGCCTTGAGCTGCTGGCCGAACCGCCAGTCGACAAGGGCCCCAAGCTCGACAAGCTGGCGCTGGAGCGCAACGCCCGGCTGCTCGAAAACGTGCTCGACGATTTCAATGTGAAGGGTGAAATCACCGCCGTGCGCACCGGCCCGGTGGTGACGATGTACGAACTCGAACCCGCCCCCGGAATCAAGGCTAGCCGCGTGATCGGCCTTGCCGAGGACATCGCTCGCAATATGAGCGCGATTTCCGCGCGCGTTTCGCCGATCCCTGGACGCACGGTGATGGGGATCGAGCTGCCCAACCAGGATCGCCAGGTGGTGATGCTGAAGGAACTGGCCGCTTGTGCCGATTTTGCCGATGCCAAAGGCAGCCTGCCGATTATTCTGGGCAAGGATATAGCAGGCGAGCCGATCATCGCCGATCTTGCCGCGATGCCGCACTTGCTGGTCGCAGGGACAACCGGATCGGGCAAGTCGGTCGGGCTCAACGTGATCCTGCTGAGCCTGCTCTACCGCTTCACGCCGTCCGAACTGCGCCTGATCCTGATCGATCCCAAGGTGCTTGAGCTCAAGACCTATGACGATATCCCGCACCTCCTCTCCCCTGTGGTGACCGAGCCGCACAAGTCGGTGCGCGCGCTGAAATGGGCGGTTGAGGAGATGGAACGCCGCTATCGGATGATGAGCGCGGTCAGCAGCCGCAATATCCATTCCTTCAACGAGAAAGTCAGCGCCGCGATTGCCAAGGGCAAGCCGCTGGGCCGCCGGGTGCAGACCGGGTTCGACCCCGAAACCGGCGAGCAATTGTTCGAGGAAGAACAGCTCGATTACCAGCCGCTGCCACAGATCGTGCTGATCGTTGACGAACTCGCCGACCTTATGGTGACCATCGGCAAGGAAATCGAAGTGCTGATCCAGCGCCTCTCGCAGAAATCACGCGCGGCTGGGATCCACCTGATCATGGCGACCCAGCGTCCCTCGGTTGACGTCATCACCGGGGTGATCAAGGCCAACCTGCCGACCCGCATCAGCTTCAAGGTGACCAGCCGGATCGACAGCCGCACGATCCTTGGCGAACAGGGCGCCGAACAGCTGCTGGGCAAGGGCGACATGCTCTACAAGCCCAATACCGGGGCGATGGTGCGTGTCCACGGCCCGTTCGTCAGCGATGAGGAGGTCGAAGCCGTGGCCGATTTCTGGCGCAGCCAAGGCGCGCCCGAGTATATCGATGCCGTCACCGAAGAACCCGAAGATGGCAGCTTCGGCTTCGAGGATGATCTCACAGGGTCGGACAATCCTGAAGAACGCAAGTATCGTCAGGCCTGTCAGGTGGTGATTGAGAACCAGAAAGCATCGGGCTCGTGGCTCCAGCGCCAGATGGGCGTGGGGTATAACACGGCGGCCAAGTGGATCGAGCGGATGGAAGAAGATGGGCTTGTCGGCCCCGCCAATCACGTGGGGCGGCGGGAGATCTACCGCGACCGGGATGGCAATCCCTTGTAATTGCGGGCAGCGAAGGGTGCAAATCGGCAACGCCCCGAAACTGTCAATTCAGCGTAACTGACGCTTCACGCAATCGTCGCCGCAGCGTCACCAAGCGCTGCCACGAGCAAGGCCTCTCTCCACCAACAGGGGCCTAACCTGATGCTTCGCACTTCCCTTTCGCGCGTCTCGCTGATCGCGCTTTCCGCCTCCATGACTTGTGGGCTCGCCGCAGCACCGCAGGCCGCATTCGCGCAGGACGCCGAAGCGACCGAGGCCGATGACAGCGGCTCGGGCAACCAGATCATCGTCACCGCGCAGAAGATCGAACAGCGCGCGCTCGACGTGCCGATCACCATCACTGCCACCAGCGGTGAGCGCATCCGCGAGCTCGGCGTGACTGATCTTGACGAGCTGTCTTATTTCACCCCGGGCCTGCTGATTCAGGAGCAGAGCGCCAACAACCCCGGCGTCGTGATACGCGGGATCACCTCGGACAGCGGCTCTGCGCAGGAAGGCCCGCGCGTTACGCTCTATTATAACGGCGTCGACATTGCCCGCTCGCGCGGGTCGTATCAAGCGATCTATGATCTCGAACGTGTCGAAGTGATCAAGGGCCCGCAGGCAACCCTGTTCGGCACCGCATCGGCAGTGGGCGCGATCAGCCTTGTCTCGGCCCGCCCGAAGGAAGGCTTCTCCGGCGAAGTTCGCGGCGGTTACGGCAATTTCAACCAGACGCTGGTCGGCGGTTTCATCAATATCGGCTCGGACGTAATTGCCGCTCGTTTCGCGGGCGAATGGCGCACGCGTGATGGCTATGTCGAAAACCTCAACGCGAACCAGGAAGATGATCTCTACGCGCAAGACCAGCTCGGTCTGCGTGCGTCGATCCGTTACACCCCGACCCCAGAATTCACGCTCGATCTGATCGGCACCTATGATCAGCAGCGCAATGGCGGCACGCCGTTCATTTCGGGCACTTTCCCGGCCTTTGCCGGTGCACCGGGTGGACCGGCCAATGCGTTCGAAAACGCCAATCTCGGCGGCTTTCCGGCAGGCGCGGCGGCGCTGGGCGATGACCAGCTCGGCCTGAACCGCGAAGTCTATGACCTCAACCTCACCGCTGAATATGCCATTTCGGATGAGTGGACGTTTACCACCGTCAACGGCTACCGCGAATTCGATAGCCGTGAAGTGTTCGATGCTGATGGCAGCGCCGCGCCGTTCCTCGAATTCACCGAAATCGCCCAAGGCTGGCAGTTCAGCCACGAAGGCCGCTTCAGCTATGTGGGTGAAAAGCTGCGCGCCAGCGCGGGCTGGAACCTGTTTATCGAAGACGGCCTGCAAAACGTGCCCTTCGCGACCGAAGAAGGCGTGTTCCTGAACTGCCTCGGCGGCCTGTTCGCCAACCCGCGGCGGCTCTGCGTGGCCCCGGACGGCAGCGTGCCTGCGCTGGGCGTAACCAACATCCCCTACAGCGCGGTATTGTTCGAAAACCAGGGCCGCAACGAAGCCTATTCGGTGTTCTTCGATGCCACCTGGATCCCGACAGAATCGCTAGAACTGACCGCTGGTGTTCGCTTCCTTGACGAATATCGCCGGTCCAGCTTCTCGACCAACATCCCCAACAGCGTGCTGACGCGTGCGCCTTTGGTCCCCGGCGGGATCAATACCGGCGGCCGTGTCTTGTCTGCTGATGAGGAATTCCAGGCGGTGCTGCCGCGCTTCAACGCGCTTTACCGGATCACCGACAACGTGAATATCTTCGCCACCATCTCCAAGGGCCGCCGTTCGCCGGTGGTGCAGGTCAATGCCCGCCGCGATGGCACCAACGTCGTCGCCAACCGCACCGACGTGGACGAAGAAATCGTCTGGAACTACGAAGGCGGCATCAAGCTCGCCGCTGGCCCGGTGTCAGCCTCGCTCGGTGTTTATTATCAGGTCTATGACAACTTTCAGGTCTCCATTCCCGATCCGAACCGTCCGGGCCTGAACCTCACCGTCAGTGCGGGCAGTGCCAGCAACCTCGGCGTTGAGGGCGAACTTGCCGTCGACGTGGCAGACTGGTTCACCGTGTTCGGCAACTTCGGCTTTATCGACGGCGGGGTTGATGATGATCCCGCCAACGGCAACCTTGCCGGATCGCGCTTCCGCTTGCAGCCGGAATGGCAGGCTTCGGGCGGGTTCACGGTGGATTATGAATTCGCCGGCGGCGCGCGCTTCTTTGCCACCCCGACCATCACCCACCGCAGCACTATCTTCTTCCAGGTGCCCAACTCCGCCCTGCTCTCGCAAGGCCCGGTGACGCTGGTCAACACCCGCGCCGGGGTGAGCTTTGCCGATGACCGGTACGAAATCGCCGGTTTCATCCGCAATGCCTTTGATGAAGACTTCCTGCTCGATGCGGGCAACACCGGCGGGGCGTTCGGCGTTCCGACCTTCATCCCCGGTGAGCCGCAATTCTACGGCGTGGAGGTCACCGCGAAGTTCTAATATTCAAGGATTAACCATACGCGCAGGGGCGGGAGGCACGTTGCGGCCTTCCGCCCGTTTGCGTTGCGGGCTCTTATGGTTTCCAACTGTGGTTAGGAATTCCTAAAGAACCTTGCCCTAGGCCTACGTAGACCAACGGGGGCCTTTGACGATGAACCACATGTTGCGCACAGTAAGCAGTCTTGCGGCTGCATGGCTGGCGCTGTTCACCTGCGCCCCTCTGGCCGCACAGGATGGCGGCTGGCGGCTGGAGCCGGACGCGCGGATCGAAGTGCAGGCGGTCAGCGCGCAAACCACCACCCGCGATGATGATCTGGTGATCGACGGCGAGGCCATCTCCGTGCGAGGCCAGGTTGGTCTGGCGCTCAACAGTGAAAGCACCCGCTTCCGGCTCGAAGCCGACCGGATCGAGGTATTCCGGCTGGGCGGCGACCGTGATGACATTTCGCGCGACCGACTGACCGCGACAGTCGAGCAAAACCTGACCGAGACGCTCGAAATCCAGCTTCAGGCGCGCCGTTATGATGATTTGGTGACGGTCGAATCCGCCGATAGCGATGAATGGCAGAGCTCAGCCCGCGTGACCTTTCAGCCCAGCCGTGACAATCGCTTCCGTGTGGCGGCGGCGTGGCGCGACCGGCAATATGATAATGGCGCCGATCCGGCGACCACGGGGGAAGGTCCGCGCGTCGATGCGCAATATCGCCGCCGCTTTGGCCCCAACCACTTCCTCGCATTCGATCTGCGGGCCGAAAACATCCGCTCGGACGATCCGGACCGCGGGTATGAGCGCGGATCTGCCGGGGTGGCCTATACCCGCCCCGTGGCGAAGGATTTGAGGGTTCGCCCTGCAATCGAGCTGATCAAAACCCGCTTCGACGGCCGAACCGCCAACGATGGCGCATTGCGGCGTGACCGGCAGGTGGTGCCCGAGGTCGAACTGCTGTGGTGGCCCGGCAAGTGGCGCATCGAGGCCGAGGCCAAGTATTTGTTTTTCAGAAGCAATGAAACCGTGCGCGAGCGCGAGGGTTATCGGCTGACTGTGTCGGTGGGCTACGCCTTCTGACATGATCGCCCGCATCGGCCAAGCTTGGGAACGTGCGACTCCGCAGGTCAAGCGCCCGTTCTATATCGGGATCACTGTCGGCTTCGTGCTGGCGGTGCTTGTCGGTTTGGGGATTGGCAATACTGACAGCTATCTGGTGCTCCCCTCGTCGCTCGAAGGGGTGGCGACGTCGCAGGCGATCTGGGGGCTAAAGCCATCCAACCTGCTGATGGTGCTGCCGCTGGGCGCGTTTCTGGTGGTGCTGGCGCGCAGTTTCGTAGGGTTGAAGGCGTTCGGGCTGTTCACCCCGATGCTGATCGCGGTCGCCTTCCTTCAGATCGGCCCGGTGATGGGGCCGGTGGTGCTGTGTTCATCGGTGCTGGTTGGGATGATCGTGACACCAAGCCTGCTCAAGCTGCGTATGACCCGCGTCGGCTTTCTTGGCGTGCTGATTTCGCTGATCGTGCTCGTGTTGGTGGCGTTGCAGCTGATCTTCGACGTCAAGTTGCAGGTCGATGCCTTCCCCGTGATCGTCTGCGCGTTGTGCGTGGAACGGTGGTGGAAGCAATGGGGCAAGGACGGGGCCAAGCCCGCCGCGAAGATGGCGCTCAACACCTTTGGGCTCGCGGTGGTGATCGAATTTGTGATGGTGTCGGACTTTGCGCTGGCGCTGATAGAATGGTCACCGCTGCTGATGCCGGCCTTCACAGCGGTCGCGATTGGCATTCTGGGCCGGTATCGCGGCCTGCGCCTGTCCGAAATCCACCGCTTTGCGCCGATCTGGCTCGAACGGCGGCGGCAGGCGCGGCAGAAAGCCAACTCCGATCAGTTGGAACTCGATCTGGAACCCGTCACCTTCGAGGACCGCCGCGAGAGCGTGCCGCCGCTTAAGGGCGTGTGGGTCATCAACTCTCCGGAAGATCTGAAGCCCAACCGACGAAGGCGCGTTCCGCAACCCATCAAACCCAACAAGGAGGCTCAGTTCGAGCCTCGTCTTGGCGCAAATGGCCGGCCGATGATCCACAATGCGTGGATCATCAAGTCGGCTGAGGACGTTTGAAATGCTTAGCCTGTTTCGCAAGGCCCGGCCCAATTACGACGCGATGAGCAAGCTGCGCCCGCCGTCGCTTGACGGGGTGGATGAGATCCTCGGGATCAACATGCGCAATGCCCTGATCCAGAAATACAACCCGCGCAGCGCGATCGAACGCGCGCGCGACAAGGTGGCGGCCAAGGTCGCGCTGGAGGCGGCCGGGATCGCCTGCACTGGCACCATCGCGGTGATTGATAGCCACCAGAAACTCGCCGAATTCAAACCCAGCCGTGACATGCCCGATGCCTGGGCAATCAAGCCCGCGCGCGGATCGCAGGGCGACGGCATCCTGCTGGCGGTGCGGCGCGAGGGGAACACCTGGTTCAAGGGATCGGGCACACCGCTTCCCGAAGATCTGGTGATGCATCACATCCAGAAGGTGGTCGATGGTGGCTTTTCGGGCGAATCCGGCACCGAGGATGCTGCACTGATTGAGCCGCC